>JAIRNH010000051.1 GCA_031258155.1 Helicobacteraceae bacterium
CCCCCCCCCCCCCCGTCATGCTAGGATTTACGCTGATTGCGTTTGCCATGGTTACTCCTTTTGATTTTGAGAATTAAACCAGATTTCTCGCGTGAAATAATAGCGAAATACAACCTTAAAGTAGAATAAAACCGCGTGCGGATTGATTCGCGCGTTTTGTTCGGTCGCGTTTGATAGCGCCGATCGCGATCAAGGCGCGTCGCTTCAGCTTGTTTAAGATAACTTTCGCCAATGATAAAACAGATGGAATTGCTTGCGCCAGCCGGCGATCCGACCAAGCTAAAAATCGCGCTTGCCTTCGGCGCGGACGCGGTATATGGCGGCGTTAGCCACTTTTCGCTAAGGACGCGAAGCGCGAAATCATTCACGCCGCAGAGTTTTGGCGAGGCGATCGCCTACGCGCGCAATCTGGGCAAAAAGGTCTATGTAACGGCAAACGGCTTTCCGTTCAATTCGCAGATCAAACTCTTTGAAAACCATCTGGCGCAAATGCGCGACTTTGCCCCCGACGCTTTTATCGTCTCAAGCGCGGGCGCGGCGCGGCTGGCGCTCAAGATCGCGCCCGATATTCCCGTTCATATCTCCACGCAGGCGAATGTGTTAAACGTTCTCGACGCGGAAGCGTATTTTGATCTCGGCGTAAAGCGGATTATCGCCGCGCGGGAGGCGAGCCTTAAAGATTTAGAGGCGATCAAAGCCGCGTTGCCCCTACTTGAAATCGAGGTTTTTGTCCATGGATCGATGTGTTTTGCCTATAGCGGGCGCTGTCTCGTGTCTAGTTTGCAAACGGGGCGCGTGGCAAATCGCGGCAGTTGCGCCAACGACTGCCGTTTTCCCTATACGATTTTCGTGGAAAATCCCGACACAAAAACGCTTATGCGCGTTGAAGAGAGCGAGGAGGGCAGCTATGTTTTCAACGCCAAAGACCTTAACCTGATCGCTCATCTGGAGACGATTGCCAAAAGCGGCGCGATCGACGGCGTAAAGATCGAGGGGCGCACAAAAAGCGGCTACTACGCCGCGTGCGTAACCCGCGCCTATCGGCTCGCGCTAGACGATATTGCAAACGGCTGCTTTGAATCGTCGAAATACGCGACGGAGCTTGCGACGACAAAAAATCGCGGCTTTTCGGACGGCTTTTTGATCAAGCGCCCTTACGAGAAGCGCGCCGATCAAAACTTGCTTACGAGCCAAAGCGACGGGAGCAGTCAAGTGGTCGCCATGATCGACGAAAACCAAGAAACGTTTCACGCGCTAGGCAAAGCGGCGATCGGCGAGGAGTTGGAGATTTTGCCGCCGCCGCGATCGCAAATAGCGCCCGTAAAGAATGATCGCGGGCAGATATACAATCGAGGCGATCGCTATTTTTTGCGCTTAGATCAAATTATAACGACAAGCGGCAAATCGCTAAGCGAAATTCACTCCGGCAATACAAACGCCGTTTTGCTGCCCGCGCCTTTGCCGCCCTACTCGTTTTTGAGAAAACCAATTGAAACCGCAAAATAAATAATTTAGTTATACGTTCTTGCGCGAGCGCTTATTATAGTTTGATGGCGATCGAGCGCTATAAAGGACGCGCGCATGGCAAAAAAACTCGGCAATCTTAAATTGCTCGATGAAGAAAATCGCCTTTGCGGTATTGGGCATAAAACGCCCCTTAAACAATCTTTGAACCCTCGCAACGCGAAAGTTTGCGTTACGCCGCATATAGATACCGCGCCTTTACGGTTAACGCAAGCAACAAAAAGCTAAACATATCGGGGCGGGCGCTTCGCGGAAATGACAAGCAACGCCATCGGTCAAAGAGCGCATAAAACTATATAAACGGCAACCGAACGCCGTCGACGTTTCAACCCGCGTCATACAGCCCTCCCGTCATATCCGCGCGGAGCGATCGAAGCGCGAGCTTCGTAATCGTGGAGCAAAACGGGTATCCAAATACGCCGAAGACGCGAGAAAGATGGATTCCCTCTTTTGCGGGTATAACGAGAGGAGCAAAGGCTACGCGATCGCGCGTTTTTGCCTGAAAGTCGCATTTAAGCGCTCCAAGAATCGCTTTTATTTACGTCCTTACGGCGCCAACAAGTCACGGCGGGGTTGTGAATGGGGATAAATAAAGAAGCCAAGATGGGATACGATCTTTTTTTAACAACCCGACAAAGCTGACTATAAGTTTTCGCGTATCTACCGCCTAAAGCCGTCATTTTTGTACCTACAATATACCTACAGAGAGGGTTGTTACTACAATGATTTGACTGATTTAAGCGCGTAATATGGCGGACAGAGAGGGATTCGAACCCTCGATACCCGTTACCGAATATCCGTCCTTAGCAGGGACGTGGTTTAAACCGCTCACCCATCTGTCCGCAAGAAAAACGAAATTCTAGCAAAACGCTCCTATATAAAAAGCTAATCGGTAAAACCGACGGCTAATAAAGGCGTATTTCAGCCCCTTGCGTTAGGCTTAAGCCTAGCGGGTTTTAGATACGAGTAGAGCGATCGGCTTAAGCCGTCGCTACCGCTTGATAACTATCGTTAAACAAACGCGGGGCGTTGGTTGACGTTCGCGCTCCACAAAATAATCGCGCGCTTTCAGCCCATAAGCAGTCTAGGCAAACGCGCCGCTTTTGTATTGTTGCCAAGGCGAAAAAGCGCGATTTGTGAATGAAAAAGCCTAAAAGACGATCTTTATCGGAGTTTTGGAGGTTTTTAGCGCCCTGACGCGACTATTTTGACCGTTTTCTAGCGTCGGGCGCTATAGGTTAATTTCTAGCGGCGCGTTTAGTCGCGCGCGACGCTTGGATAATTTGGATAATCTCGCAAAAACGTAGATGGTATAATCGCGCTATGACTTTACTAGGACACAACGGAGCGGGCAAAAGCACGCTTATTAGCTATATTCTCGGATTTTATAACAGGTTGGATCAACACCCCTTTCTGCCGCATTTCGCGGAGCATATCGAGCCGCTAGATCGCCGCGAGGTCGGCTACGCTCCGGAGGCGGCGTGGCTGACGGGCAAAGCGCGAGCGGCGGATTATCTCGCTTTGATGGCGAACCTGCGCGGCAAAAAAAGCTACGATACCGCCCGGTTGTTTGATCGCGTCGGTCTGCGCGCCGATCCAAAAAAACCTATCAAAACCTACTCGAAGGGCATGAAGCAGCGCCTGCTTTTGGCGATCGCGCTGCTTGGCGAGCCAAAAACGCTAGTTTTGGACGAGCCTACTAGCGGGCTTGATCCCTTTGGGCGCGAGGAGATCGAGTCCTTGCTTGTCGGGTTAGCCAAAACCCACGCGCTGATCGTATGCACGCACTCGTTGGAGCTGGCGCATAAGCTAGGCGACGAAACGTGGATTTTATGCGAAGGCAAGATTGTCTGCAAGAAACGCTTCGACGCGATTGAGGAGTTGGAGAAAACCTTTTTTGCTTTGCGCCCGTCGCGGGTGGATTAGGATTGTTTTATTACGACGCGGCGCTAATCGGATTTAGGCTCGCGCCGCTAACTTACAAAAGCGAAATCGCTATCGAAAACGGAGCGAAAATTACGGTTTTGCTTAACGGCAAACCGCAAGAGGCGATCGTGCTAAATACGCGCGACGAGCCGCCGTTTGAATGCGAAAAGATTATAGAGATTTCGGACGAGTTTATTTCGGCGCCGTATCTTAAAACCGCGAAGTTTATCGCCGAATATTATATCTGCGAGATCGGCGAGGCGCTTACGCTTTTTACTAGCGCGCGAAAGAGCGAGATTGAACCGATAAAGATCGACGCGCTTATCGATCTTAACGACTCTCAACGAGAGGCTTTTAACTTTATCAATCGTCCAAAACCTACGCTACTTTTTGGCGATACCGGTAGCGGTAAGAGCGAAATATATATGAAACTTTTTGAGCGCGTTTTGAACGAGAACAAAACTGCGCTCTTTTTAATGCCTGAAATTAGCTTAACGCCGCAGGTCGAAAGCCGCTTGAAAAAGCGCTTCGGCTCGCTTGTCGCGCTTTGGCACTCTAAAATCGCCGCCGCGAAAAAACGCAAAACCCTATCGGCGATCGCGAGCGGGGAGGTTCGCGTCGTAGCGGGCGCTAGAAGCGCGCTGTTTTTACCCATGCCAAATCTTGGCGCGATTGCGATCGACGAGGAACACGACGAAAGCTATAAATCGTCGCGCACGCCTAAGTTTAACGCCCGCGATTGCGCCGTCGTTCTTGCCAAAACGCTGAATATCCCGATCGCGCTTGGTAGCGCCACCCCTTCGGCGGTCAGCTTCAGCCGATTTGAAACCTTTCGCTTAAAAGGGCAGTTTTTCAAGGAGGGCGCGCGGCGTTTTCGCTTTATATCCAACGCGATCGACGCGCCGTCCGACGAGGCGATTTCCGCGTTAAAAGAGACGATCGGACGCAAAAAACAGGCGATTGTTTTTCTGCCGACGCGCGCTAATTTTAAGTATCTCGTTTGTCAAAAGTGCGGCGAAAGCGTTAAATGTCCGTTTTGCGACGTGGGAATGAGCGTGCATAGCGCCAAACGCGCGTTAGTTTGCCATTACTGCAACGCCGTTTTGCCGATCCCGCGCATATGCCCTAAGTGTTTTTGCGAAGAGCTATCGGCGCATAGGCGCGGCGCGGCGGAAGCGGAGGCGCTGTTAAAAGAGGCTCTGCCGCATGCCGCGATCGCGCGGTTTGATCGCGACGCTATTAAAAACGACGCGGACTTACGAAAGACGTTGGCGTTGTTTAACGATCGCAAAATAGATATTTTAGTCGGCACGCAGATGCTGTCCAAAGGACACGATTACCACGGGGTGGAGCTATCCGTTGCGTTGGGGTTGGACTATCTTTTGGCGCAGAGCGACTACCGCGCTTACGAGCGCGCGGTTAGTCTATTGCTACAACTTGGGGGGAGAGCGGGGCGTAAAAGCGAGGCGCTAGTATTGGCGCAGACGGCAAACCCCGATTGCTTCGCGCCGTATGTCGAGGATTACGAGCGGTTTCTCAAGGAGGAGATCGCAAAGCGCGAGCCGCTTTATCCGCCGAGCGTCAGGCTTTTGCGCGCGGTGGTTAGCATCGCCGACGAGCAAAAAGCGCGAGATCGACTAGAGGAGATCGTCCAAGCGCTAAAGGGTATCGGCGAGGTTGAAACGATCGGCTACGGCGCGTGTCCGATCGCCCGCATAAAGAACAAGTTCCGTTTTCATATACTGCTTAGAAGCCGCTCCGCTAGAGCGCTGATCATAGCCGGCAGAGCCGCGCGGGGCAAATGGACGGACATAGAGATGGATCCGCTCAACATCGTTTAAACTCTCCCGTTTTTCATTTTTTTTGTAAATTATTATTTGAAATAAATTATTTTTTTGTTAAACTATTATAAAATAAAATTATTTCATATATAAATGATCTAAAGCAGGAGAAAAGCATGGACTACATAGAGGACCTAGTCAGACAGCTTGAGCGAAATCACGAGATTATGCACGAAGCGGTGAAACTGATACACCTGTTTTTCAGCAAGAAAGAACATAGGCAGTTTCATATCCTAGAGGAACTAAACGAAAGCGGCAGGACAAGGCTTAAGGATTTGTCCAAACGCATGGATCTATCCGCCTCGTCGATCTGCATTATGCTCGGTCAGATGGAAGCGGAAGGGCTAGTTATTAGAGAGATCGACGCGAAAGACAGAAGAGGCGCCTACTACTCGACAAGTCAAAAAGGGAAAGAAAAAATTAAAGACGTTATAGGGCGCGTAAGGCGGTATATTATTAACTTTTTTGAGCCTATGGATAGATCGGATCTCAAAAAGGTTTACGAGGCGACTAAAGTCGTTAATCAAATACTGGAAAAATATATCAACAAAAGCAAGGGAGAGAAATTATGAAAAAAGTTTTGATCGCAATATCGGTCGCGGCGATAGCGATCGCGTATTATATATTTGCCAACGCTTCGGACGATATGACGTATGTAACCGAAAAAGCTAAGATCGCGGATATAGAAAATACGATCGGCGCCGTAGGGCAGATAAGCGCTATACGGCTAGTAAACGTAGGAGCGCAGGTCTCCGGTCAGATCGAAACGATAAACGTAAAAATGGGCGATAAGGTAAAGAAAGGAGATTTGATAGCCAAAATCGATTCGACCGAACAGCAAAACGAGATGAAAGTTATAGCGGCTAAGCTAGAAAGCTACAACGCTCAGTTAAGATCGTCCCAAATCGCTCTTGCTACGGCGGAATCAAAATACAACCGAACAAAAACGTTGCTTGAAACTTCCGCCGCGTCTAAGCAGGCGTATGAAGAGGCGCAAAATGAATACGAAGCGGCTAAAAGCCGAGTCGTAGAGAATATCTCGCTAATAAAACAGAATGAAATATCGCTTGAAAACGCTAAGAAAAATCTCGCCTACTCGACCATAATCGCGCCAATCGATGGCGTGATCGTTTCGCTTCCGGTAAAGGCGGGACAGACGCTTAACGCCTCGTTTGACACGCCGTCGATCGCGCAGGTCGCCGATTTAAGTTCCGTCGAAATACTCATAGAGATTTCAGAAGGCGATATATTAAAGATAAAAGAGGGGCAAAAAGCGAGATTTTCTATTCTCTCGGAGGATACCGTATATGAAACCTTTATCAAATCTATCGATCCAGCTTTTACCCTGCTGACAAACGATAAATATAACGGCGTTATAGAGTCCGATCAAGCGATATACTATTACGCGAGAATCGAATATCCTAACGAGGAGGGCAAATTTCGTATAGGCATGACGACGCAAAGTGATATACAAATAGAGGGCGCGAAAAACGTTTTGACGATTCCCACAAGCGCGGTTAGCGAGAAAAACGGACGAAAATTCGTTAACGTAATCGAGGATAAAAGGAGTTTAGAAAAAGAGATAATAACGGGCGTGTCGGACAATGCGTATATCGAAGTAAAAAGCGGGCTTTTAGAGGGAGAGGAGGTTATCGTAAGCCAAATGTCGCTTAAAGAGTTACAAAAGAAGGAGGAGGAAATCCCCGAAGATCTGGACGTGTTATGAAAATAATAGAGATAAATAATCTAAGCAAATACTATGAAAGCAAGAGCGAAAAGACCTACGCGCTTAAAGATGTAACTTTATCAATTGACAAAGGCGATTTTGTCGCGATCGTCGGACAATCCGGCTCTGGAAAGTCAACCTTGCTAAATATCATCGGTTGTTTGGATCTGCCTTCGTCCGGCTCCTATAAGATAAACGGCGCGGAGACGGCGAACGCCGGCGCGGATAAGATGGCGGAATTAAGACGCGAAACCTTCGGATTTATATTTCAAAGATACAACCTTTTATCGCATTTAAGCGCGTTAGAAAACGTGGCGCTCCCCTCGACATACTATGGCATAGACGGCAAAACGAGAGAGGAGAAATCAAAGAAACTATTAAACGATCTACAACTAGGCGATCGCCTGCCGTATAAGCCAAACGAACTTTCCGGAGGGCAGCAACAGAGAGTTAGCATCGCCCGCGCGCTTATGAACGGCGCGGAGGTGATATTAGCGGACGAGCCGACGGGAGCGCTCGATAGTAAAAGCGGCGAAAATGTTATGAACGTTATTAAGGATTTGCACAAAAACGGACGCACGATTATTTTGGTAACGCACGATCATAACGTTGCCTCTTACGCGCATAGAGTTATCGAGATCAAAGACGGAAGCGTCGCATCGGATACGAGAAGCGCTCCTCTTATGCGCGTAGTCGCCGAAATAAAATCGCCCGAGATTAAAAACGGTTTTAACTATTTCGCGCTTCAATTTGTCGAAAGTTTTAAGGCTTCGCTAAAATCTATGTCCGCGCATAAGATGCGATCGTTTCTAACTATGCTAAGCATTATTATTGGCATAACCTCTACGGCTACGGTTATCGCGCTTGGAACGGGATCGAAAGAGTATATTATAAACAGGGCAAAATCGGTGGGGACAAACACGATCACGGTTTTTCCGGGCGACGGGTTTGGAGATAAGAACGCGGAAAAAATTAAAACGCTTAAACCTAGCGATTCGGTTCGGCTGTCAAAATTGAATTATGTCGATAGCGCAAGCCCGCTCGTCGCCTTTGAAGGCTTGCTGCTCTACAAAAACAAAAGCGCGCGATCCTCTTTGCAGGGCGTTAGCGCGGAGTTTCTGGAGATCGGCGGCAAAAAACTTACAACCGGTAGAAAGTTTAACGCGCTTGAAGTCAAAAACGCGGCGGCGATCGCCATTATAGATTCAAATACCAAGAGAACTCTTTTTGGCGCGCGCGATCCGATCGGAGAGATCATTACTTTTAATAAGCGACCGCTAAAGGTAGTCGGCGTTATGTCCGACGAGGACGACTTTGGACCGCCTAACTCCAATCTCGAAATAAACGTTCCATATACTACCGCGATGTATAAGATAATCGGAAATCAGGATATAATGGGGATAACGATAAAAATATCCGACGAAGTTAATTCGCATTTAGCCGAAGAGAGCTTAATAAAAGTTTTAACCGCTATTCACGGCAAGAAAGATTTTTTCACTCTTAATAGCGACAGCGTTAGAAAACTGCTAGAGGATTTTACCGATACCTTAACGCTTCTAGTTTCGTCAATCGCCTTTATATCGCTTGTCGTGGGCGGCGTGGGAGTGATGAATATAATGCTTGTATCGGTAACCGAAAGGACAAAAGAGATTGGCGTTAGAATGGCGATCGGCGCTAAACGTAAAAATATACTGCTTCAATTTCTTACGGAAGCGGTTTTGCTGGCGTTAACGGGCGGTCTTATCGGCGTGGCTTTTTCGTGGTTTTTAGCGCTTATTTTTAACCAATTTTTTGCTGAGTTTCATATGATTTTATCCGCCAACGCGGTTTTAGCGGCTTTGATTTTCTCTACGATCGTGGGCGTATTGTTTGGCTACGCGCCCGCGCGCAACGCCTCAAGGTTAAATCCGATCGAGGCGCTGGCTAGGGACTAATAGGGCGGTTGGCGCTATTAGCAAACGCGCCAAGTCTAGCGATCTTGCCCGCGCCGGCTATCAACTCTGGCGGTTAACAATAAGTAACGTTTGACGTTTTGCCCGTTAAATAAAGCCGTTGTCGATTGCCTTTACCCACGCCTCGATTCGCGCTTTTGTTTTATTTGGTTCGTTGATCTCGTCTAACGCCAGCCCGATAATTTTGCCGTTTCTCAAAGCAAGCGAGGATTTAAACTTGTAATCGTCCGCGTTTATTTCGCCTATAACCTTAGCGCCTCGCTCGACGATCTTGTCATACAAAACGCCCAGAGCGCTGGCAAAATGTTCGCCATGCTTATCGCTGTCGCCCGCGCCGAAAAGCGCGACGGTTTTATTGGAAAAATCCGCTTCGTCCATCTGCGCGAACGGATCGCGCCAATCGTTTTGCAAATCGCCTTGTCCCCAAGTCGAACTGCCTAAAATCAGGTTGTCGTATTCGAGTAGATCGTCCAAAGACGAGACGTCTTCCATATTAACGACCGTTACGTCGTGTTTTTCGCTTAATAAGCCGCCGATTGTCTCCGCCGCCTTAGCCGTATGCCCTGAAACGCTACCGTAAAATATGCCGATCTTTGCCATTGTTTCCCTTTTATGTATATTGGACTGCGTAAGACTAGCCTAAAAACATTCAAAACCGCCGCACATTTTTTAATCAAATTAACCGCGAGCGGGGCTTAAACGGCAAATACGCGATAATCTCTCTCAAGCGGCAAACGCAATCGCCCTCGATACGCGAACATTTTACTTGAATTTACGAAAACTCGATAGCGTAATAACCCGCTTGGAGAGATTTAGCGTAGAAGGACTTTCAGCGCCGATTACGCTCGCTTCGCCTAGCCTTTATAGCGAAGCAAAACTTTCCGCGCCAAAAGCCCTTCGCATGAAAGTAAATCCCCCCGCCCTCGTCCACGCTTCTCTAGCCATACTCGCGCGGAGCGATAGGGGGCGCGGGAACGACGGAACTCCCGCGATCTAAAACGAGCGGCGGCGTTAAGCCGCCGAAGCGCTACAAATAAAACGACAAGTCAGAGGGCGGCTTATCGTCGGCGTTCCAAAAAAAACGGCGGCGTTACGAATAAAAAGAGGGCGCGGGATAGTCGCCGTTTAACGCGTGATCGCCGATCGCTACTAGCTT
>JAIRNH010000052.1 GCA_031258155.1 Helicobacteraceae bacterium
TCATTTATATTCTCCTTAAAAGTCTATTCGTCCAAATCAAAAGTAACATTGATATCGCCGGTATTTTTAAAAACTTCAACACCCGAATCAATCCGCCCGATTTTTTGCATACCAAAACGCTCGCTATTTTACGTAATAGAAACGCCATGTTTTGTCCTAAGTTTTTCATGTTGGCTATGCCTTCCTCATCCTGCCGAACATCGCCCGGATTTGTACCGTAGGCCATGTTCCAGTAAGTGGAACCGACCGCAAGAGAGTTAGTTTTCCGTATTATCAACCTTGTAGCCGCCGCCAAGCGCTTTATACAGCTCTACTTGAGCGGCGATGTTTTCGGATTCCGCGCCGTTTAGGTTGAGCTGCGCGGTAAGCAGATCGGTTTCCGCGTCGATCACGGCTATATAGTCGCTGTAGCCCGCTTCGTATTGCTCTTTGGTAAGTTTCAGCGCTTGGCGCAGATATGACGCCTGCTCCTTGAGTTGCGTAAGGCGGGCGGCGGCTTGCTCCCTGCGGCTTAGCGCGTCTTTTACCTCGCTGAAGGCGGTTGCCACGCTCTTTTGGTACTGCGCGATCGCGATCTCTTTCGCCGCGCGCGCCGAATCGACCTGCGCGCCAATGCGCCCGAACGAGAAAATCGGCAGATTGATCCCGATCCCAGCTCTCGCGCTTTGCGACTCGCTATCAAACAGATCGCCAAGCTCGGCGCTCCCAAATCCAGCCGTCCCCGTGAGCGAAATGGAGGGCAGATATTGCGCTCTAGCCGATCCGATCGAGTAGTTAGCCGCCTTTAACTCCTCTTCGGCGGCTTGAATGTCCGGACGGCGCAAGATCAGATCGCTAGGCAGATTGGCGCTTGGAAGCGCGCTGGAGGGAAATCTGCCATTAAGCTTGGCTTTTTCCTCAAAAATCGCCTTAGGCGTTCGCCCAAGCAAAATAGCAAAAGCGTTCTGCGCCGCCTCTTTTTGGCGCTTAATATCGATTAGCTGCGCTCTCGTGCCGTTTAGATTCGCCGCTACCTGACTTAGGATCAGCTCGGTTAGCGCTCCCGCTTTGGCTTGCGATTTTCTAAGCGCGTAGGCTCGCTCTTTGCCCTGCAACATCTCCTCTATATCGCGCTCGTTGTAGGTCAGCGCGAGCAGAGCGTAATAACTCTCAATCGCGCCGCTGATCAGCGAAAGCCTGATCGACTCCTGCGTGGCTTGCATAGCCAGCAGTTGCGAGAGCGCCGATTTTTTGCTATCGCCAAGCCTAGACCACAGATCAACCTCGTAACTAAGCGTTCCGCTCAAAGCGAAGCTGTCGCTATCGATAAACTTGGAGCTGTCCGTCGGATCGCGCCTCCATGCGCGAGCGCCTTCGCCCGAAGCCGAGAAATTCGGATAGCGCTGCGCCTTCGCCAACCCCAGAGCGGCGCGCGCGCGCGCCACGTTGCCCGCCGCGATCGCCAGATCGTAGTTGCGTTCTAAAGCCTCTTTTACGATCTCGTTGAGACTAGGATCGTTAAAACCCTCCCACCACGAATTGCCGATTTGCACGGCGTCGCTCGCGTTTGCGGGCAGTTCGTTTTTCGGCGCGACATAATTGGGCGCCAGCGAGCAACCGCAGAGAAAGAAAACGGTCGTCAATAATATAGAGAGGTTACGCATTGGCGCCCTTTTTGAACAATTTCGCAAAAAAGTCTCCTATCTTGCCCATATGGACATAAAACAACGGGATGTAAAAGACCGCGATAAAGGTCGCGGCGAGCATACCGCCGATCACGCCCGTGCCGATCGAGTGGCGAGAGGCTTCGCCCGCGCCGGAGCTAATAGCGAGCGGCAACACGCCCAGCATAAACGCGAGCGAGGTCATAATGATCGGGCGAAATCGCAGTTTCGCCGCCTCGATCGCCGCCTCGACGTGTCCGTAACCTTCCTCGCGCTTGTTCATCGCAAACTCGATAATAAGAATGGCGTTTTTCGCCGCAAGGGCGATCAGCACCACAAGCCCTATCTGAAAATAGATGTCGTTGTTAAGCCCTCTAAGCGCCACGGCGCAAATCGCGCCGAATACGGCAAACGGCACCGCCGCGACGACGGCAAGCGGCATTAGCCAGCGCTCGTATAGCCCCGCTAGGATTAAAAACACCAGTATTACGCCAAATACGAAGGCTTGGATGCCCGTGCCGCTCATCGCTTTTTCCTGATAAGAGCTACCAGACCACGCGAGCGTGTAACCTTCGGGCAATATCTTGGCGGCTATCTCCTCGATCGCCTCGATCGCCGCGCCGCTGCTGATCCCCGCTTTTGGCTCGCCCGTGATCTGCGCGCTATTGAACAGGTTGAAGCGTTGCACGACGTCCGGTCCCAACACGCGATTTACCGTTACTAGAGCGCTAAGCGGGATCATCTGACCCGTATTGGATCGCACAAACACGTCCTCGAGATTTTCGGGGCTTTTTCTGAAATCGCCCTGCGACTGCATCATTACGCGAAAGGCGCGGGCATACATATTGAAGTCGTTGACGTAATAGGCGCCAAACGTCGCCTGCATCGCGCCGAAGAGATCGCCTACCGATACCCCTAGCATTTTCGCCTTGTCGCGGTCAAGCTCGATCTGATATTGCGGCGTATCGACGTCGATTGTGCTTCGCACCTGCGTAAGCGACGGGTGTTGATTAGCCTCTCTGACAATCTCGTTTATATATTTCGCCAGATCGCGGACGCCGCCGCCCGTGCGATCTTGCACGTGCATCTCGAAGCCGCCGCCAATGCTTAGCCCCATAATAGGCGGCGGGTTTATAGCGAAGATCAGCGCGTTGGGATTGCGCATAAACTGCCCGATAAACTGCCCCGCCAACGCCTGCGAATGCTGTTCGGGTCTTGTGCGCTCCGACCAATCGATAAGGTTGATAAATCCAGCGCCCGCGCTAGGTTTAAGCGCGTTAGACATCATATCGATCCCGCTCATCAGCGTAGCGTATTGCACAAGAGGGTTTGCCGCCGCTATATCGGCGACTTCGTCCATCACCTCTTGCGTGCGCTCCAGCGACGAGGCGGGAGGCAGATTGGCGATCACCATCAAACCGCCTTTATCCTCCATTGGCACCAGCGCGCCCGGCACGCTGTCAAAGAGCCTGTAGGCGATATACATCAGCCCGATAAAGATCAGCACGAAAACCGCGCCGAAGCGCACCGTCTGACGAACCCCTTCGGAAAAATGCTGCGTAATCCACATAAACGCGCGGTTAAACAGACGAAGCGGCAGTATCGGCTCCGGATCGTGAGCGCGTAGCAGCACGCCGCACAGCGCGGGGGTAAGCGTCAGCGCCACGAAGCCGGAGATAATTACGCTAAGGACGATTGTCGTGGCAAACTGCTTATACATTTCGCCCGTGAAACCGCCCATCAGCGAGACGGGGATAAATACGGCGCACAACGTCAGCACGATCGCCACGATAGGACCCGTAACCTCGCTCATCGCTATGACCGTCGCCCGTTTGACGCTAAAATCGGGGTGCGTTCTAAGTATCCGCTCGACGTTCTCGATCACGATAATCGCGTCGTCCACCACGATCCCAATCGCCAACACCAGCGCGAAAAGCGTCAGCAGGTTGATCGAAAAACCTAGCGCGTAAAGTCCCGCGAACGCGCCGATGATCGACACCGGCACGGCGAGCATAGGTATAAGGGTGGCGCGCCAATTTTGTAAGAAAAAGTAGATGATTAGCATCACAAACAGAAGCGCCTCGACAATCGTTTTCATCACCTCGTTAATCGAAACGCGCACAAACTTTGTCGTGTCGTAAGGGATTACGTAACCGATCCCTTCGGGGAAGTTCTTGCTCAGGTTTTCCATAACGGCGGCTACCGCGTCGGCGGTCTCCAGCGCGTTCGCGCCCGATTGCAAAAAGATGCCGATCGGCACGGCGGGCTGCTTGTTTTGTCTGGCGTTGAAGCTGTAGTTTTGCGCGCCTAGCTCGATCGCGGCTACGTCCTTTAGCCGCAAAAAGGTTCCGTCCGCGTTGGCTTTTATAATGATATTGCCAAAACTTTCGGGGTCGGCGAGTCGCCCTTGCGAGACGATGGTGTAGGTGTACATCGCCGCGCCGTTTTCAAGCGGCGCCTGCCCAAATTGCCCCGGCGCGTATTGCGCGTTTTGCTCGCGGACGGCGTTTATCAGATCGGTGGGCGTAAGAGAGTATTTTGCCAAGAGATCGGGGCGCAGCCAGATTCGCATAGAGTAGTCTTTGCTGCCAAAAATCATCGCGTCGCCCACGCCTTTGATCCGTTTTAGATCGTCTAGCACGTTTAATAGCGCGTAGTTGCTGATATAGATGGCGTCGTAGCGATCCGGATCGCCGCGCATAGCGATAATCTCCAGCATAGTGTTGGTGCGTTTGCGCACCGTTACGCCCTGTTGCTGCACCTCTTGGGGCAGACGGGAGATCGCGCCTTGGACGCGGTTATATACGTTGATCGTCGCGTCGTCGGGATCGGTTCCCGTTTCAAAAAAGACGCTGATCATCACCTCGCCGCTCGCCGACGCGCTCGACTGCATATAGATCATATTCTCCACGCCGTTGATCGCCTGCTCGATAGGCGAGGCGACGGTGGCGGAAGCGGTCTCCGCCGACGCGCCCGGATAGCTAGTAAAGACCATAACCTGCGGCGGCACCACCTGCGGATACTCTTCGACAGGCAGGGATCGCATGGCGATCACGCCTCCAAGTACTATTATGATCGATATTACCGCCGCTAAAATCGGGCGATCGATAAAGATTTTCGAGAACATTTAGAGACCTTGCTCTGGCGTTTCGATTACGGGCGAGCCGGGGCGCAGTTTTTGCAGGTTGTTCAATATGATGCGATCGCCCTCTTTCAAGCCCGCGCTTATTATTAGGAAGCGATCGTTCTCGCCCTCTAGCGTTACGGCGCGCGTAACGGCTTTGCCGTTTTCGACCACATAAACGATCTTGCCTTCCGGCGTTTGCAACAACGCTTCCGAGGGAACGCGGAAGGCGTTCTTTCTGACGACGCCGCTTAACGCTACGCGCACAAACTGACCGGGCATAAGCTCTCCCTTGGGGTTTGGCATAACGGCGCGCGCTTTTACGCTTCCCGTATTCATATCGATCGACGCGTCGATAAAGTCGATTTTGCCCTCGTTTGGATACTCCTCGCCGCTTTCGCTCTTGACGAGAACCTTAACGCCTACGGGATTAGCCCAGCTGCCGTTTTCGATCGCGTATTGGGTTTTAAGTTTCTCTATGTTGGCAAAGGAAAACTCCGCGTGCAGAGGATCGGTCTTGGTGATCGTCGTTAATAGCGCGCCGGCGCTAATTAGGTTGCCCGCGTCATGTTCCGTCATGCCCGCAAAGCCGTCGATCGGCGCTTTTACGCGGGTATAGTCCAAATCCAGCGAGGCGTTTTTCAAAGCCGCCTCGGCGCTTTCGTAAGCCGCTAGAGTCGCGTCGCGATCCTTCTCGCTGATCGCGTTGCTAGAAAACAGCTGTCGCGCCCTGTTATACTCGCGGCTGGCTTGATTGAAGGCAGCCTGCGCCGCCGCTTTCGCCGCCTCATATTTGGCGGGATCGATGATAAACAAGAGCGCGTCTTTATCCACCCGCGCGCCCTCTTTATACTCGCGGCTAAGCAGAGCGCCGCCCACTTTGGCGCGCACCTCCACAAAACCCGAACTAACAAGTTTCGCGGGATACTCCAGCGCGATAGGCAGATCGCCGCCTTGCGCCGTAACGATTTTTACCGGTATGGGCGGCATTTGCGGCGCGCCGTCTTGCGCTTTGTCTTGCTTGCCTTCGCAACCTAGAAAAATTATACCGATCAGAACAATCAGCGCTTTTCTCATAATTGGTCCTTTTCTATTGTTTTCGACTCCCGATAATGTGTAACAATGGTTACACACTCAAAGCCGCTAATCCTACCCGATCTAAACTTAAACGAATTAGGCGTGAAAACCGTAAAGAAAAAAGCGCGTCGCCTCCGTAGCGAGCGCTTGCGTTTGCGACCTGTCCATAGTCTCCCACTCGCCCGTAACGATCGCGCGAATATGGCGCGATCCTTTTAGGCAGCCGACAAAGCGCATCGCCGCCACCAGCGGATCGCCCTCGCGGAGCAGCCCTTTTTCCTGTTGCTTTTGTATGTAGTCGGCGAGTATTTGCATATGCCCCTCGATCGCGGCTTTGGCTAACCTGCGCCCTAATTTCGCGTCGCCTTTGACTCCTTCGCTTATCAGCAAGCGGTGTATGCGCGCGGTTTTTTCGTTGAACATCAGTCCGAGAAGCTCCATCGCGAAAGCGTTTAAGCACTCCTCTAGCGGAGCGTCTTTGAAATGTTCGGCTACGCGCTCGAACTCCCGCGCAACACTTTGCATTTTATGCTCCAGCGCGGCGGCGAGCAACCCCTCTTTGCAACCAAACCACTTATAAACCGTGCTGAACGATCCGCCGCTTTTGCGGATAATTTCGCGCATGCCAACCTTGCTGAAGCCGCGATCCGCGAATTCGTCGAACGCCGCCTCCAAAAAGCGGTTGCGGTTGGGATATTGACGCTCCTCTTGACTCTCTTCCGCCCTACGCTCTTTTTTTAACTTTGAACGCAATAGTCTATCGATTATCATAGTTTTTAGTTCTCTTTGTAACTCGTAGATATTTTCTTGTAGTTTGCGAATCTTCCGAGCGCCGCATCCAAGAAGCGATCGCGCGGACGCCCCCCCCCCCCCCCGTTATAGGGCGCTCTTGTTAGTTGCGTTTGCTGTAGTTCAACTTTTGCCGTTTTCAAACCTTTCGCCATTTTTTCGCGGGCTCAACCCGTATCGGTCGCCTATAATACCTTAAATTCGCTATCGGCGGTTAAAAAATCGCTCTAAGGCGCGCGAACGCCGCTTTGGCGGCGCAAAAACGAAAACTCGCGCCGTTTGCCAAAACGAAAACAGACGCCTTTAACGCGACGAACGCTAATTTAGCGCGATTCGCGCTTGAAGCCATACCGTGCGACCGGGCTCGTTTATCCGTTTAGTTTGCTCGTAGCCCGCAACGTTCGATCCCGCTTTGCTGATAAACTCCGCGTAAGTTTTATCGAACAGGTTATCGACTCCCAGCGCGATCTCCGCCGTTTTGTTTAAGCGGTAGCCGACGTTAAGCGACGCTATACTGAACGACTTTGAGCTTCCTATATCCTGCCCTACGATATTGCCTTGTTTCTTGGCATATCGGGTTTGAGCGTCCGCGTAACGCCACGCCGCGCCCGCCGAAAAGGTCCCGTTGTCAAAATCTAGTCCAACGCGGCTTTCAAACGGCGGAATCTGCCCCAAAGGCTTATTGTCCGAATCGTTTTCGCCGCGCGTATAGGCGAGGCTCGTCGAAACCTTGAAGCTATCGCTTAAGCGGTAATCCAAGCCCGCTTCGCCGCCAAACGTCGTAGCGTCGATATTGCGCGCGATGCTTCTTGTGGCGGCGTCGATCAAAATATAGTCCGTAGCTTTGTTGTAAAACGTCGAAACAAAGGTTTGCAGCCGATCGGATTTGTAGGTAAAACCAATATCAAACTGATTGGTTTTTTCGGGATCTATCTCGTTAAAAGCGGCGTAATTCGAGGCGATCTTTTCGCTCTGCTTAATGACCTCCCAAAAATCGGGCGCCCTTTCGCTATGCCCAAACCCCGCGTAAGCCAAGCCGTTATCCAACACGCCAAACTCGTAGCGGATAAAGCCCGCAAATAGCGTTTCGTCTCGCTTTTTGCCCGCGGCGACGAGCGCGTTTTCTTTGCCCTCCGCTTCCCAAGCGTCGGCGCGCGCTCCGACAATCAGTTTATTCTCCGCGTCCGCTTGCCAAGCAAGCTCGCCGAATAGTCCGTAGTCTTTGAATAGGACGTTCTTGGCGAACTTATTTTTATCGTAAGGGTTCATAGCCGATCCCTGCGGAGCGCCGCTTCGACCTCTATGCAGATTGACCTCCATATCCGCGCCCGCTATCAGCGAAAGCGAGTCGGCGGGCAAAAAGGTAAGCTCCAGCCGTCCGCCTTCGGTTTTGCGATCGGGGTTGGAAACCATACCCATACCAGAGTTCGGACGCATACTGAAATTGTCCATAATATGATCGATGTAGTTATGGTAGGCTTGGGCTTTGATCTCGTATAGCGTTTTGCCTATTTCGGATTTATCGAATTTGATCGCGTAGTTTTCGCGATCGAACGCGCCTCCGTCCATGCCGCGATCGGCGTAAGCCGCGACCGCTTCGCTTCTTATGCCCGAAACCTCTAAGAGCGTATTTCTATCCGGCGTCCAGCCCAAAGCCGCGCTTACGCTTTCGCGCTCGTATTTTGAATGAACCTTTTCGCCGTCGCCGTCCTCGTAATCGCCCGATTTGGCGAAGCTATAAACGCTTTGGACGTATAAATCGGAATTGCCCGCTTTAATATCCGCGTATTGATCAAGGCGATCAAAACTTGCCGCCGTTAGCGCCAACGTAGCTTTCGCGCCCGCGCGCGCTCCAAACTCGTCGCGTTTTCGCTCGAACAACACCGAACCTGCCGAGGCGCCGGAGCCGTAGATAACGCTTTGCGGACCTTTTAGCAACGTTACTCGATCGTATGATTCGGGAAAAACGTAGGCGGTAGGCGGATCCATTCGCCCGCCGCAACCGCCAAGTATATGCGCGCCGTCAAGCAGTATATTTAAGCGGGACGCCGCCGCGCCGCGAAACATCGGATCGCCGTCCGTGCCGCCCTTGCGGGTTACGCTCACGCCGGGGATGTTTTTAAGAAAGCTCGCGCCGTCGTTTGCGGGCAGAGGCTGCTGCGGTTTTTTGGGATCTAGGCTAACCTCCAGCGCTTTGTTTGCCGTCGGCGCGGTAATAACGATCGGCTCGAACGATACGACCGAGGCGTTACGATCCGCGCCGTCGCCGATTGACTCGTTTTGATCGATATGCCCTTCATGATGCGCCTGCGCCGAAGAGGCAAAAAGCGCCGCCAACGCGACCGAGTAAGATATTTTTCGCGCAAAGATCGCGCTAAACGCGAATGTTGTCGAATGCATAACAACTCCTTTTTAAGTTTGAAAGGCGTTATCATATATAGTTGAACCTTAAATCTAAGAGTTAGGTTCAAGTTTTTTAGCGCTTATATCGGAGGAGACCGCGCGAATAGGCGTTTGAACGCGATACGCCAACGCTAAACAAGGCGGCGCTCGGCGATACGCGAAACGGGTTAAAGGCGGCTGGCGCGTAATCCGTTTACGCTCGTCTATGCCGATTCGGATTAGCCGTTACCGACTTTTTAAACGGCGGCGCTAAACTACGCCGATGAAAACAATTGAAATCATCGACGCCTTCGGCTTCTTTTTTCGCAGTTATCACGCTTTGCCCAAGCTAACAAGCTCCGGCGGCTTTCCGACGGGATTATTAACGGGTTTCGCCAACTTTATCGCTCGCCTATCAAAGGGCGGCGGCGATTATATTGTTTTTGCGTCCGAAAGTCCCGAAAAGACCTTTCGGCGCGAGATATTCGAGGGTTACAAAGCCAATCGCAAACCGCTGGAAGAGGATCTGGCGCGCCAGATTCCGATCGCGCTAGAGTGGATCGAAAAATCGGGCTTCGCGCTCGCGCGCAAAAGCGGCTTTGAAGCCGACGACGTTATCGCCTCGATCGCTACGCGGGCAAAAAACGACGGATTATTCGCGCGCGTAATTAGCGGCGATAAAGATATGTATCAACTGATCGACGACGGGCGAATCGCGGTTTTTGATCCGATCAAGCAAAGAGAGATAGACGGCGCGTTTTGCGTGGAAAAGTTCGGCGTGGAACCAAAGGATTTTATCGAGTTTCAAGCGATTCTAGGCGACTCCGCCGACAACGTGCCGGGCGTAAAAGGCATTGGTCAAAAGGGCGCGGCGAGACTGATCGTCGAATACAAAACGCTGGAGAACGTTTACGACAACATAGCGCGGATTACGCCCGAAAGAACGCGGCGACTGTTGATCGAGGGGAAAGAGGCGGCGTTTTTATCGCGCAAGCTGGTAACGCTGGATCTAAACGCCGTCGATCGGTTGAACTACGTCGATTTCGCGTTTCCGTCCGATCCTATCGCGCGAATCGCGGACGAGCTTATTAAATACGATATTAGATCGGCGTTAAAACGCGGCGAAGCGAGCCGTCCGATCGTAGCCGCGCCTCATAAAACTCGCCGCGAAAACGCCGCGAAAACGCTAACGAATCAGCCCTTTGAAAGCGTTCTGATCGCGGACGAAAAAACGCTGTTTGAAACGATCGACAGGGTTGCCGAAGGCGCGATCGTCGCCTTTGACACGGAAACCGACAGCCTCGATACGCGCGCGGCGCGATTGGCGGGCTTTAGCTTCGCTTGGCAAGAGGACAAAGGCTACTACGCCGCCGTCGGGCATCGCTATTTGGGCGCGCCGCCGCAAATATCGCTAGAAGCCGCGAAAGAGGCGATCAAAAGGCTGTTTGCCAAGGCTAAGATCATCGGGCAAAATCTTAAATTCGATCTGCATATCCTAAACCATACGCTAGGTCTTAGCGATCTGCCGTTTGAAAACGACACGCTTTTGATCGCGTGGCTGATCGATCCCGAAAAATCAATCGGACTTGACAAGTTGGCGCGGGAGTATCTAAACCATGAGACAATCAGCTTCAAAAGCGTTACGAAGGGCTTAAACGATTTTAGCGAGGTCGAGCTTGGCGCCGCTTGCCGTTACGCGAGCGAAGACGCGGTTATGACGTTAAGGCTCTATCCGATTTTGCTAAATCTGCTACGGACAAAAGACGAGGCGGCTCTGAAGATATTGCGCGAAATTGAACTGCCGTTTATGCGGGTTTTATTGGAGCTAGAGGATACGGGGCTGGAGATCGACGCGCCGTTTTTCGCCGCCTTGCAAACGAAAATGCAAGAGGAGATCGCCTATTTAACGGAGCGCATTTACGAGCTATCGGGCGAATATTTCAACATCAACTCCCCTCAACAGCTTGGCGTTATACTATTCGAGCGGCTAAAATTGCCTAGCGGCAAAAAGACGAGAACGGGCTACAGCACGGACGAATCTGTGCTGTCCGCTTTGGCGGCGGATTATCCGATCGCTGGCGAGATTTTGAGTTACCGCGAATTAACCAAGCTGCGATCAACCTATATCGAGCCGCTTTTGGCGATCGCCGCGCGCTCGAAGCGCGTTCATACGCACTTTTCGCAAATTGGCACGGCGACGGGCAGATTAAGCTCCAGCGAACCGAATCTGCAGAATATCCCGACGCGCACGGAAACGGGACGGCAGATACGGCGCGGTTTCGTAGCCAAAAAAGACTTTTTGCTACTTAGCGCCGATTACTCCCAGATTGAGTTGCGATTATTGGCGCATTTTAGCGGCGATCCGACGCTAATCGAAGCGTTCAAAAACCGCCGCGACATTCATTTGGAAACCGCCAAAGCGCTCTTTGGCGATCAGGCGCAAGCTATGCGGCACGTCGCCAAAAGCGTCAATTTCGGGCTGATCTACGGTATGGGGCGGCGCAAGCTCTCCGCCGACGTGGGCATTAGCGCCGAAGAGGCGAAAAGGGTGATCGACGACTACTTCGCAAAGTTTCCGACGATTAAATCGTATATCGATTCGATCAAGCGTAACGCGCATAAATACGGCTTTGTCTCCACGCTGTTCGGACGCAAGCGTTATTTTGATTTCGAGGGCGCGGGCGATCGGTTTGTCGCCGCGTTCGAGCGCGAAGCGGTCAATACGCTGTTTCAAGGAAGCGCGGCGGATCTGATCAAGCTCGCGATGCTAAATCTACGCCGCCTTTTTCGCGGCGACGATCGAATAAAAATGGCGTTGCAAATTCACGACGAGCTGCTCTTTGAAACGCGGGAGGATTTTGCGGACGAAGCGGCGAGAACTATCAAACTCGAAATGCAAAACGTTTACGCGCTAAACGTGCCGCTGGAGGTTTCGGTTTCGGCGGCGAAAAATTGGGCGGAGTTGAAATAATCGCCCAACGCCGCAGTCGTTGCCGTTTTTTTGCGCGCGTAAGGCGGGCGCTATCGAGCGCTTGTCAAACTTTATCTAACGGGAACTATGCCGCGCTATGCCTTCAAACGCCGATTTTGAAACTCCGCGCCCCCGTAAAGGCGCGAATAAAACGCGATGTAGCGGAAAATAAGAATAAAGCTATTCGCCGCGCCGATTTGTCGGCTTTTAAACCGCGTTTATCGCGCCCTTTGAGGGCGCGTTTCGTAATTCTGTCGATTGGTCGCGGCGCGAGCTTTTGCGCGATCGGTCAATATATACGGCGAGAGGTTCGCTTGCGTTAAAACGTTTTATGGCGCGGGTTATCGGCGCTTAAAGCCGTTTCTTGCTACATTGAGCAAATGGCGTTTTCGTAAACGCCGACTTCTCTAAAAGAGGAAAAATGCGGATTTTTTGGCTTGTTTTCGTAGCTCTAGCGCTTTGCGGGTGCGCCGCAAAATCGCCCAAATGGGAGGACCTCGGCGCGTGCTACGGTTACGGCTGCGAGCAATACGGACGCGCCAAAGCCATCGTGAGTTACGCGAGAGTTACCCGCTCGTCGGCGCAGGATTTGGAGCTGATATTGGACGACGGGCGGATATTTACCGTTTACGATTACGCGGCAAAACCGCGCTTTAAAATCGGGGATCGAGTGATTGTGGATTATCGTTTTCGCAACGCAAAAAAGATCGAGTTGATAGGCGACATATACGACGAGGGTTACTATTACGCCGATTGACGCGCGCAAAGCGATAGGGCGACGCCGCCTTAAATAAAAATTATGTAGCTTTTTAATGAAAAAACGCCGCAATTATTCGCAACTTTGCTATGCTTGCGCTCGCATTTTACCCTAACGTAAAGCCGACAAATGGTATCGCTTACTATCAAAGAATATCAACTGATCCCTTTTACCATCGAAGCTAAAGAGATTATGGAGCGCTATCTCTCCTTTGTTCAGACAGAGGCGAGCGACTATACTTTCGCCCAAAATTACGTATGGTTGAGCTACTCCAGCGGTTTTTACGCGATCGTGAAAGACGCGTTCTGTCTTTTTTTGCTAAGCGGCGAAGAGCTGACTATGCTTCTGCCTCCGCTTGGGAGTAAAGATCGCGTCAACGACGCGCTGATCGAGTGTTTCGCCATTATGAACGAGCATAACAGCTCGATCTACTATTCGCGCATAGATTACGTTTGCGAGTTCTTTTTGCAGGGTTTTGTCGATTATTTGGAAAAGGGCGCGGAGATTTTTGAAATTTTTGAAAATTTCCTCGTGGAAAAAAAATACGCCGATTATATCTATCTCGCAGACGATCTCATCGAGCTTAAAGGCAACGCGTTCCACGCTAAGCGCAACGAAATCAACAAGTTTCGCAAAACCTACCCGAACACGACGATCGAAATCCTAGAACCGCAAAAGCACGGCGAGGCGATCAACGAGCTTTTGAACCGCTGGATTGCCAACCGCATGCGATACCTGCCCAAAGATCAAACCGAACAGTTTTTAGACGGCATTAGCCACGAACGCTTTGCGATCAGGCGGATATTGAAACGCTATCGCGAGCTTTCGCTGATTGGAATCGTTTTGAAAATGGGCGAGGACACGGTTGGCTTCACCGTCGGGGAGAAGCTCGGCGAAACAAGCGCGAGCGTGCTGATTGAAAAAACCGATTTCGACGTGTTGGGCAGCGCGCAATACATTTTTCGCGAATTTTGCAAGATATTAAAAGCCGAATATAACTGTATCTATATCAACGTGGGCGACGATATGGGCTTTGAAAATCTGCGAAAAGTCAAACTTTCTTATCGCCCATATAAACTCGCGACAAAATACGCGATCTATCAAAAATAAATTGGTTGTCGCTGCGGCATATGCGTTTCTTTTGCCGCGCGAGATTTTATAGGACGCTTGCAAAACAATCCAATTTATAAAATATCGAGCGCGTAAATATGGCGGCGATATAGTTCCGTTTTTCGCGTTCCTAAAATATTAAAATCTAACCGTTTGCGGCGTTATTACAAATATAATTTAACGATAGTCGCATTAAAATCATTAAGATAAATCTAAAAATAATTTTTCAAAACGATCGCGTTTTTTCCAGTCTTTTCTAACCGCTTCCGAAAAACTAAAATCTTCATATTTTATAACGCCCATTTTTGGATTTGTTATATCCTCTTTAAACGCTTGGGCGTAGGAGCTTTGCGTTTCATGAACGATCACGCTGTTCACGTCGATATTTTTTTCGCCCTTTAGCGCGCGCCGCGCAAACCAAAATATAACTCTGGCAAACTGCTCCGCGCTTGGATTGACGGGCATAACGACCCATCGATCGCTATGCGCTTTCATAGCCTCGATATACGCGCTTTTATCTTTATTCCAAATCGCGACGCTATGATCGAAACTGTCTATAAACCAGCCGAACAACTCTTTAACTCTGGTAAAATCAAGCGCGATCTCGCCCGTTTTAAATCTGTCCGCCCAAAGCAACGTCTCAATTTTATAACTATGTCCATGAAGGCTTAGCGCGCACTTTTTACTAACCGATCCGCGGACGATATGCGCGTTTTCAAACGTAAACATTTTTCTTATAATCATCTACTTCCTTATTGCCGTTCGTTGCGCGTGCGTTATGGCTACGGCGATCGCGTCGGTTATATCGAGCGGTTTAATCTCGCGTTTTATGCCTAAAAGAACCTTAACCATATATGCCACCTGTTCTTTATTCGCCTTGCCTTTGCCCGTTACCGACTTTTTCACTTGCAGCGGGGTATATTCGTGAAAAACTCCAAAATCCTGAATTAGCTTTAGTAAAATCGCGCCGCGAAATTGGGCTAGTTTTAAAACTGTCTTTGGATTATAGGCAAAGAACACGTCCTCGACTGCCGCTTCGTCAATTCTGTAATTCTTAAAAATTACGTCTAATCCTTCTATAAGTTCTGGAAGTTGCGCCACAAGAGGGTTGGGAGCGATTTTAATAAAACCGGCTTCAATCAAACTCATCTTTTTCGATTCAACGTTCAAAAGCGAGTAACCGCACTTGACCGTCCCAGGATCGATGCCCAAGATCACCACTATTCTAAAACCTCGCCCGCTATATTTTCACCAGAATTTCACAATGTGAATAACTTATAAACGTTATGCTATAATTTTTTACTTTAAGAGGCGGAGAGGCGCTTTGTTAATCTTCGATTTGCTGTGCGGCGAGCTGAAAAAGCAGATTTCAAGCGACGAATTTGAACGCTACGTCGCGCCGCTTAAATTATTAGAAAAGCATTTAAAGTCCGATCTTGCCGTCTTTGAGGCGCCAAATCCTTATATAGCGTTATGGGCGCAGAGCAAATACGCGGCAAAAATAGCCGATTTTTTCGAGAAAGAGAGCGGCGTTCGACCAGCCGTACGCATAACGGCAAAGAACTTGGAACCAAAAAAATATCCGCAAGCGACGACAAAAGGCGACGGGATAACCATCAAAAGCGCGACGTTGAATTTAAGCTATACCTTCGACAGCTTCGTCGTCGGCGCGTCGAACAAATTCGCTTACACCGTCGCTAAAGCGGTCAGCGAAAATCTGGGAGCGGCTTATAATCCCGTAGTTATATTCGGAGGCGTGGGTATAGGCAAAACGCACCTGCTGCAAGCCATAGGAGCGAGCGCAAGCGCGCAGAAAAAGACCATTATATACCGCCAATGCGAACATATGCTAAATGATTTTACGGAACATATGAGACTAAAAACGATGGATCGCTTCCGCGAGCAATATCGAAATTGCGACGCGCTACTAATTGATGATATACAATTTCTTAGCGGCAAAGAGGGATTGCAAGAGGAGTTTTTTAATACCTTTGAAGAGCTTCATTCGCGCAAAAAACAGATTGTGTTAACGGCGGATCAGCCGCCAAAGATGATCGCGGGGCTTACCGAACGACTAAAAAGCCGTTTTATGTGGGGTCAATTAGCCGAAATCCAACCGCCGGAGCTTGAAACCAAAATAGCTATCATCAAAACAAAATGCGAAATACTTAAAATCTCGCTAGATAAAGAAATTATCAATCACATCGCAAGCCGCCTCGACAATAACGTGCGCGAAATCGAAGGCGTGCTTAGCAATATAAACCTATATTGCACCATGTTGGCGCGCCCCGTTTCGCTGGAGCTTGTCAAAGACATACTTAAAAACTACCTTAAAGACAAGCGAGAAAACGTTACAATAGATGATATAACGCAAACCGTCGCCAAAGAGATGAACTGTAAAATATCCGAAATCAAGAGTAAATCACGCGTGCAACAGATCGTGGCGGCGCGTAAAATGGTCATCTACCTAGCCAGAAAACTCACCCAAAACTCAATGCCGCTTATAGCGGAATACTTTGGAATGAAAGACCACTCCGCGGTAAGCCACGCCTACCGAGTCATAACGCAAATCATCGAAAACGACGCCGATTTTAAGCTAAAAATAGACGCTCTAGCCGGAAAAATAACGGAATCAAAAGAAACCTGAACAAAAATTTTGGTAAAAAGATCGTATAATCCAGAATTAAAACAAATCGCTCAACAAGAGAGTCGGCGCGCGTTTTTCACGTTTTCACGCCGCCTACTACTGCTACTAAAATACAAAGAAAGGAACTTGAGTGAAGTTCGTTATAGCAAAAGCGGAGCTTGAAAACACCCTATCTACCTTACAACCATTTTTAGAAAAAAAAGACAACTCGCTTATCACGGCGCACGTTCTCTTCGAGACTAAAAACGACGAGCTAAAGATACGCGCTACCGACAACGAAATAGGTCTAGTTATCAAAACTACGGAATTCGACCTAGAAAGCGAAGGTTCTTTTACGGTAAACGGCAAAAAAATCCTAGACGTGGTCAGGGCTTTAAACGACGATCAAATATTGTTGGAGGGAAATGCGGAATCGCTTCAGATCAAGCAAAATCGCTCAAAATACAAACTTCCGTCGTTTAATCCAGATCTATTTCCGCATTTTAATATGGAAACAGGCGATGGCGAAGTATCGATCGATGGTAAAAAGCTGATTCAAGCTTTAAGAAAGATTACGCCCGCGATCGCAAACGCTAATCCAAAATTTGAGTTAAACGGCGCATTGATCGACGTTCGCGCGAGTTCAATCAACGTCGTTGCAACCGACACAAAACGGTTAGCGCTCTACAAAATTGAACAGAGTTCGGATAAAAACTATCCTATTATTATTCCAAAAAAAGCGATAGCCGAAATGGTAAAAATATTTACCTCCGACTTAAAGCTGTATTACGACGAAACCAACTTAACAATTACCAACGATAACTATTTCTTTTACACTAGAGTAATAAACGGTAAATTTCCGGATTACGAGCGAATTGTTCCGCGAGAACTTAAACGATCGTTCTTGTTTAACGTAAATAAGTTTATAGACGCGATAAGACAGGTAAGCACGCTTTCGACTGAAATTAAAATTACCTTTGAAAGCGGTTTAATAAGGTTTGAGACTCTTAACGAGAGTATCGAAGAGGCAAAAACGGCTATCGAGACTGATATTTCGGTAGAAGATCCTATTTCGATCGCGGTGAATAGCAGATTTATTCTTGATTTTCTTACACAAACGCAGAGTGAACAGTTTGCTATTGGCGTTAACGACTCGTCTTCGCCGTTTATTTTACGATCGGAAAATTTTTCCACGATTGTAATGCCAATCATTTTATAAATACAAAACTTGGGTTAAACTATGAGCGAATACAGCGCTAGTAATATTAAAGTATTAAAAGGTCTCGAGGCGGTTAGGAAACGCCCCGGCATGTATATAGGCGA
The DNA here is from genome assembly GCA_031258155.1 of Helicobacteraceae bacterium. Lineage (NCBI taxonomy): Bacteria > Pseudomonadati > Campylobacterota > Epsilonproteobacteria > Campylobacterales > Helicobacteraceae > Helicobacteraceae bacterium. The sequence continues at coordinate 17,803 of JAIRNH010000052.1, forward strand.
TACTTCGGTCGGAGGGTTGCATCATCTTGTATACGAGGTTGTTGATAACTCGATAGACGAAGCTATGGCGGGTTATTGCGATGAGATTTGCGTAACGTTAACCGCAAATTTTAGCGCGATTATTTCCGATAACGGGCGCGGTATTCCAACCGATATTCACCCTGAAGAAAAAATAAGCGCGGCGACGGTTGTTTTGACCGTTTTACACGCCGGCGGCAAATTTGACAAGGATACTTATAAAGTAAGCGGCGGTTTGCACGGCGTGGGCGTTTCCGTAGTAAACGCGCTTTCAAAAAGTCTTAAAGTGACTATATATAAAAAAGGGCAGATTTACGAACAGAGTTTTAATTGCGGCGTTCCGACTGCGCCGATTGAAATAACGGGAACCACGCGCAAAACGGGAACAATTATAGAGTTTACGCCTGACGACTCGATCTTTGAAACGATTGTTTTTGATAGAGAAATTCTATCCAAGCGTTTTAAAGAGCTTTGTTATCTGAACCCTAGAATCACTATTAAACTTAAAGACGAAAGAGACGGATTCGTCGAAGTTTACCGTTTTGAAGGGGGACTTTCGCAGTTTGTCGCCGATCTGAATGAAAATAACGCTTTAACTAAACCTATCTTTATCTCTGAAAAATTGGAGGACGTCGAAGCGGAGGCGGCTATTTTATATAACGACGCCTATTCTGAAAAGTGTCTATCGTTTGTTAATAATATAAAAACGCCGGACGGCGGCACGCACGAGTCGGGTTTTCGCGCCGGTCTTACGCGCGCTATAACTCAGTATATTGAAAAAAACGCAAACGCTAAGGAAAAAGACGTAAAAATAAGCGGAGACGACACTAAGGAGGGATTGATAGCGATTATTAGCGTTCGCGTTCCCGAACCTCAATTTGAAGGGCAAACAAAAGGTAAATTAGGCAGCAGCTACGTTAAACCGCTAGTTCAAAAGTTTATCTATGAAAAATTGGTTAAACATTTTGAGGAAAATCCAAACGACGCGCGCGGCGTTATGCAAAAGATACTTCTTGCCGCTCGCGGTCGAGAAGCGGCGAGAAAGGCGCGCGATCTCACTCGCAAAAAAGATAGTTTAGGAGTAGGCGCTTTACCGGGTAAATTAGCGGATTGTCAAAGCAAAGATCCCGACGCGAGCGAAATATATTTAGTGGAAGGCGATTCCGCCGGCGGATCGGCTAAACAGGGACGCGATCGCGTCTATCAGGCAATTTTGCCGTTAAGAGGAAAAATTTTAAACGTTGAAAAAGCGCGCATAGATAAGATACTTTCCAGCGACGAAATTAAAAATATGATTACGGCGTTCGGATGCGGTATTGGCGAAGAGATGGATATATCCAGACTTCGTTATAGAAAAATTATTATTATGACGGACGCGGACGTTGATGGAAGCCATATTCAAACGTTATTATTAACTTTTTTCTTCCGTTATATGCGAAAAATTATTGAGGACGGTTGCGTTTATCTTGCTCAACCGCCGCTTTATCGTTATAAAAAGGGCAAAATAGAGATTTATCTTAAAGACGATAAAGCCCTAGATGAATTCCTTATCGAAAATGGGATAAGCGGTTTTGAGTTTAAAAATATAGGCGATCGCGACTTAAAAGAGCTATTAAAGATAGCAGCGCGCTACCGAGCGACGCTAAATCAACTCGAGAAACGCTATTCGTTAATTAAGCTAATAAGACTGTTTATTGAACAAGATACTTTACTCGCGCTGGATAATAAAGAGTTGTTTGCGGAGATTGAAAAGTTTTTAACCGACGCGGAATATAATATTTTGAACTATCAGCTAGACGATCGGCGCATTCACTTATTTGTTCAGACGCAAAAAGGGCTTGAAGAGTTACTTATTAACGAGGATCTTTTCTCAAATTCTCTTTTTGCCGAAGGTAAGTTTATATTTAATCGCCTATGCGAGCTGGGGCATCAAAAGTTATTTGGCGAAAAAGATATATTAAGCGTTCTATCGGAAGTTGAGGAAGCCGCGAAAAAAGGCGCCTATATTCAGCGTTATAAAGGGCTTGGAGAGATGAACCCAGAGCAATTATGGGAAACCACCATGAATAAGGAAGATCGGCGTTTATTACAAGTCACAATCGATAATTTTGAAACCGCCAGCGCCAATTTTAATTTGTTTATGGGAGACGAAGTAGAACCGCGACGCGCGTATATTGAACGGCACGCAAAAGACGTTGCGCATTTGGACATATAGTTATTTATAATAATGATCTCGCCAGAGTTAATAGCCTTTTTTTATAATACCGCGTCGATACAGCGATGGAACGATTATCCGCGTTTTACGGACTTAACGGAACTTGACAAGCAATCGCATAAATTTATTATCGCATTTTTTCTAGCTTCGCAGAATGAGCAAATTAACTTAAAAAAACTAATCGAGGCTGGCATTTTTGAATTTTTGCGTCGCGCGATAGTTACCGATATTCGCCCCGACGTTTATCGTCGCGCGATCAAAGAAAAAGAAAAAGAAATTAACGAATGGTTTTTGAATAAAATTAGACCTGTAACTAACGGCGATTTTTTTATGAAAATAGAAACCTATTTCGCTGATATTAGCGCTTATAAAAACGAGAGAAAACTATTAGAAGCGGCGCATTATCTATCGACGCGATACGAGTTTAAAATTATTTATCAAAGCGGCGGTTTTTTAAGCGATATAGAGGAGCTTCGTCAATCTGTCGAGTCGGAAATTTTCATACATTTGGATTGTAAAGGCGTAGAGGAGGTAGGATTAAACGGCAATCTGGCGAAAATTGTGGATCTATGCGGAAGATTACGTTATCAAATCAGATGGTCGCAAACGCCGCGCCTGCCAAAAACCAGCGTGCTTGGACATCAACTTATAGTCGCGCTTTTTTCGTATTTTTACTCCGTGTCGGCAAGCGCTTGCGAAAAGCGGCTGGCGAATAATTTTTACTGCGCGTTATTTCACGATCTGCCCGAAGTTTTAACGCGCGATATTATCTCTCCCGTTAAATACAGCGTGGGCGGGCTTGAACGTTTTATTTCAAACTACGAAATCGAGTTGATACGCACCCGTATTTTGCCGCTTGTTCCGGACAATATTCAGGGCTATTTCGCTTATTTATTGGGACTTGATAATTCGCGCAAAAACGAGTTTATGAACCGCGTTATAAAAGATGGAAAAATTGTGGAGATTGACGATTGCGCCGATTATAACGACGATATATTTGAACCGATCGACGGAGTTGCGCTAAAGGCGTGCGATCATCTCGCCGCTTTTACCGAAGCCGCCCTCTCCAAAAGCTACGGCATTCGATCAAAAGATCTTGAAAACGGATTTGCGGTTAAAAATAAACATCGATCGCCAATCGGCGGCGTTAATTTTTATGCTATTATGAGCAATTTTGAAAAATATTTGGGAATTAACGAGGAGAGCAGATGAGATACGGCGAGAAAATTATAAACGAATTTAGCGTCGATAAAGATTTGGAGCTATGGGATAATCCAAATCCAGAAAACGATTACGAAATAAATATATCGCTTCCAGAGTTTACCGCATTATGTCCTAGGAGCGGTTATCCGGATTTTGCCATGATAAATATATCCTATGTTCCCGATAAAAAAGTAGTTGAATTAAAAGCGCTTAAACTCTATATTAACTGCTTTAGAAACCGTTATATTTCGCATGAGGCGGCGGCAAACGAGATATATAACGCGCTACTGACGGCGCTTAAACCTAGATCGCTTAGACTAACCGCCGATTTTTCCCCTCGCGGCAATGTTCATACGACTATTATTGTCGATAGTAAAAAATAAGCGCAAACCGTATAACCGTTTTATTCGCCGTTCGGTATTCGATTATGCGGTTTGCCGCCCTTTTATCGCATCTTTAATCAATATAGGTCGTATAAAATCTATCGTAGCGGCTTTATAACTTTTGCGAGGAAAGCAAAAGGCTTCTTCCCAGATGGCTGCGGCGCACAGTCTAGCAAGCTGGGCTGCTCGGTTCCCCGCCTGACCCGTTTTCTTTTAAAACCGCCGCACAGGTCTAAGAAGAAGCGCGTAATTATACATAATTTTATTGTATTTATGGCGCCGGCGTAAAAATTGTTATACAATAAACTATGCGAAAAAGAAACAATCTTTTGGAAGCGTTTGCTCTGGATCGGGCGTTTACCTTTTTTGAATGCGGTCCCGTTATGCTGCTTAGCACGGCGATCGACGGGCAAAATAACGTTATGACCGCTAGCTGCCACGCCTCGATGGGTTTTGAGCCGACAATAGGCGTTATGTTGGGTCCTTGGAATCATTCATATCATACGCTGCTAAAAACGGGCGAATGCGTCGCGGCGGTTCCCGGCGCCGATCTGATGAAAAAGACGATCGCCATAGGCAACTGTTCGGGCGCGGACGTTGATAAATTTAAGACCTTTCGCCTTACGCCGCATCCGTCAAAAATCGTTAAAGCGCCGCTAATCGGCGAATGTTTGAAATGTTTGGAGTGCGTTCTTGAAAGAAAAATCGCGGTAGGAGGCGCGTATCTGTTCGTTTTGCGCGGCGTTGCGGCGTGGCGCAATCCTCTTAGAAAAGATCAACGCGCTTTTCACGCGATGGGCGACGGAACTTTCGTTATCGACGGCAGAGTCGTCGATCTGCGCGAGGAAATGACAAAGTGGCAAGACCGCATTTAAAACGTCGTTTAGCCTAGATAAAACCGATCGTCCTACTTAACGCGGAGTTTGAAAAAAACGAATAAACTAGATCGTTCGGGTCTATATAATTAACGCGCAAGCTACGATTAACGGGCGAAAAATAGAATGTGATCGCTCGCTGGAGAAATCTAACCAACGCGCATATACAAACGGCGCGTTTTCGCCGACTTTTTCGATAATATGTCTCTTTATTGGCGGCGGCGGATATTTTCTAGCGCGTTTATTTATTTGGGCGGCGCGCGCAGATCGCTAGATCGCATAAAAGAGGCGTTGGGGAGGAGATTGGTTAGGTTCCGTAACGAGCGACGGCTTACGACAAAAGCGGCTCTCTTAAACGGTTACCGCCCTACGCTACAAAGTTAGAGATGGGTCGCGCTCCTTGCGGGCGCGCGGGTTGAAACTACCCTACGTTATAAAAATTAGGGGGCGGGCAAGCATGTTGGGCTAAGTCTGGCGACGGGCGAAAGTAGCCGATAAGGACGTCGAAGGGGGATCGAGTAGTTAAAACGCGCGGGTAGCCATAACCGCGTTACGCTACAAGGTTGGGGGCAAACAGCGGCAAAGGCGCCGCCGCGCCGCGCGCTTAGGTTATAATCGCCAGCGTTTGTCTTTTGTGGAGTTAATCTAGCCGAAAACATAGATGGTTTGCCGCTTATTTACTCGACTATTTTGGGCGGATTGGTTAAAATGTTAAAAACCACAAGGGCTTTGGAGCGCTAGATAATGGATATTCGTAAGGCGTTTTTGGACTTTTTCGAGGCTAAGGGACACACTAAAGCGCCCTCGTCGCCGCTTGTGCCAAACGACGCTACGCTACTATTTACCAACGCGGGCATGGTGCAATTTAAGCCGATATTTTTAGGCGAAACGCCCGCGCCGAATCCGCCTCGCGCCGCCAGCAGTCAAACCTGCTTGCGCGCCGGCGGCAAACACAATGATTTAGAGAATGTCGGCTACACGGCGCGGCATCACACCTTTTTTGAGATGTTGGGCAACTTTAGTTTCGGCGACTACTTCAAACAAGAGGCGATCGCTTTTGCTTGGGAGTTTTTAACGCAAATTATCGCCCTGCCCAAAGAGAAGCTCTACATTTCCGTCCATGAGAGCGACGACGAAGCCGAGTCGATCTGGCTGGATTTAGTGTCGCCGGATCGCGTTAAGCGTTTTGGCGATAAGGACAATTTTTGGCAGATGGGAGAGACGGGTCCGTGCGGACCTTGCTCCGAAATCTACTTCGATCAGGGCGCGGAACATTTCGGCTCGAACGAGGACTACTTTGGCGGCGACGGCGATCGCTTTATCGAGATATGGAACCTCGTCTTTATGCAGTATAACCGCGACGAAAACGGGGTTTTACATCCGCTTCCCAAGCCGTCGATCGATACGGGAATGGGGCTTGAGCGCATTACGGCGGTTAAAGAGGGCGCGTTGTCCAACTATGAAACGTCGTTGTTTAAGCCGATTTTAGACGCTATAGTTGGGATTACCGGCAAGCCCTACGAGCCAAAAAACGGCTCTAGCCATCGCGTGATCGCCGATCATATTCGTTCGGTTTGCTTTCTGCTGGCGCAGGGGGTGAATTTCGACAAGGAGGGGCGCGGCTACGTTTTGCGCCGCATTTTGCGCCGCGCCGCGCGGCACGGCTATCTGTTGGGACTTCGCGCGCCGTTTTTACACGCGCTTGCGCCCGCGCTCGCCGAAACGGTTAAAGAGAGCTATCCGTATATCAACGAGCGTTTAAGCGCGATCTCCGAACAGATCAAAGAGGAAGAGAGCCGATTTTTTGCCACGATCGACAACGGAATGAAGCTGTTTAACGAAGAGCTTGCCAAAAATCCGTCCGTTTTCAGCGGCGAAACGGCGTTTAAGCTTTACGACACCTTTGGATTTCCTCTCGATTTGACGCAAGATATGCTTAGAGCAAGCGATACCGCGTTGGATTTGGCGGCTTTTGATCGGGCGATGGAGCGTCAGCGCGCGGCGGCCAAATCGGCTTGGAAAGGCAGCGGGGATAAAAACGCGCGGGGCGATTTTGGCGCGCTGATCGATAGTTTTGGCAAAAACGAGTTTGTCGGCTATGATCGCCTAAGCGCGGAAACGGAAATTTTGGCGCTGTTAAACGACGATTTTAAGCGCGTCGATCGGCTTGAAACAGGCGAGAACGGCTACGTTATGCTAAAGCAAACGCCGTTTTACGCCACCGGCGGCGGGCAGATTGGCGACGAGGGAGAGCTAATCGTCGGCGACGAGGCGATCGCGAAGGTAATCTCGACCGATAAATATTTTGGACTGAATATCTCCAAAGTCACACCGCAAAAGGCGATCGCCGTCGGCGCGGCGATCGAGGCGAGCGTAGGCTTTGGGCGCGTTATGACGGCGCGTCATCACAGCGCGACGCACCTTTTGCACGCGGCGCTAAACGAGATACTTGGCGCAAACGCGACGCAAGCGGGGTCGGAAGTTAGCGCGAATCGTTTGCGCTTCGATTTTAACTATCCGCGCGCGCTAAGCAAAGAGCAGTTAGAGGCGGTGGAAACGCGGGTGAATAAGACGATCTTAAACGCCGTGGCGGGACAAATCCGCGAGTTGCCGATCGACGAGGCTAAAAAGCTGGGCGCGAAGGCGCTTTTTGGCGAAAAATACGACGCGCTTGTGCGCGTGGTGAGCTTCGGCGAAGAGAGCGTCGAGTTTTGCGGCGGCTCTCACGTAAGCAACACAAGCGAGATCGGACTATTTGTTATAACAAAAGAGACGGGAGTCAGCGCGGGCGTGCGGCGGATCGAGGCGGCGGTCAGTCAAAGCGCCTACCGCTATCTCAAGGAGTTCAAAAGCGGTTACGAAGCGATTGTCGCGCAGCTGAAAAATCCCGATCCGATCGGCGCGATCGCAAAGCTGACAAACGTAATTAAAGAGCAGAAAAAAGAGATCGAAAGATTGCAAAGCGGCGGCGATCGGCAGATCGACATAGCGGATATAAACGGCGCGAAGGTGGTTATCGATCTTATCTCAAGCGGCGATCCAAAAGCGCTAGTCGACGATCTAAAAAACCGCTTTGATCGGATCGCGGCGATGATACTTTGCCAGAGCGAGAACGGAATTACCGTAACCGCCGGCGTAAAAGGGCTGAGCTTAAAAGCGGGCGAATGGCTCAAGGCAAGCGTCGCAGAATTTGGCGGCAAGGGCGGCGGGCGCGACGATTTTGCCAGCGGCGGCGGCGTGGCTATCGAGCGGATCGAGGCGCTAAAAGCCAAAGCGCTCGCGCTTGCTAAAGCGAGAATCGTCTAACGCTACAACCGCCTATCAGTAGAGATCGTTTAACGTCGCTCGCTTTTCAATCCGCTCGCTCGTTAAGAAGCGCGACGATCGCAAACGTCGTCGTTAAGGGAATTAACGACTTGTTTCAATCCGTTTTGTTTTAACTATTCGACTTCCCGCGCCTTCCGACGTCCTTATCGCGCGACTTGCGCCCGTCGCCAGACTTAGCCCAACATGTTGTTTGCCCGCCCGCCCCCTAATTTTTATAACGTAGGGTAGTTTCAATCCGCGCGCTCCTTAACGAGCGCGACGATAAAAAGATAATTCGACTGCACAAATGCGGCGTTTCAATCCGCGCGATTGTTAAAGAGCGCGATAATAGCGTCGGCGCGTTTCTCGCCAAAAACGCCGAGTTTCAATGCGCTCGCTTTTTCGATCCCCTCGCGTTTTGATCGCTAATCGCGCTCGAATGCGTTCGCGCAAAAATAGAAATAATCGCGCCCGATAGGCGGCGCAACGATCGCTGCGAGTTTCCTTTTCGCCCGCGTTTTAAGCGGCGCGACGAGCGAAACGGGCGACGTTAAAGGGCTAGGATTTGGTTTCGATCGGCGCGATCGCGCGAAGGAGCGATTAGGGCTTTACGCATTCGACGTTTAGGCTGACTAATATGCCGTTCTCTTTGTCCATATGCGGGATATAGGCTTGCGAATAGTCGTCGATCGCGGCGTGTTCGGTTTCGCGCCAGTCGTAGCGGCGAATCTCGCCCCCCCCCCCCCCCGTAAAACCCGTTTCGACAAGGAGTTTTGAAAGAGAGGCGTAATCAAATACGTTGTAATGAATGTTGTATAGATAATCCTGCCGTCCGTAGATCAGACCGACTACTAGATCCAATCTGCCGTATTTTTGATAAACTTCGCATGCCGCGCCAAAATCGGGAACCGCGAGGCGCAAAACGCCTTTTGGCTTTAAAACGCGCTTCCATTCGGCAAGAACGCGCGCCGTATCGCTTCGCTTGAAATGCTCTAAGACGTGGCAGGCGTAAATTAGATCGACGCTGTCGTCGGCGATAAACGGCAGGCTGTCTATCTGGCTTACATGATCGACATGAGGATAATCTACGGCGTCAATATGAACAAACCCCGGAATATATCGTTTGCCGCACCCTAGGTGTAACCTCTCATCGCTCTTTCCTCAATTGTTGAACAGCGCGCTTAGCGCGCTCGAGTCTTCGCTTTTTTCGCTCTCCCTCAGATCGCCGCCGATCTCTTGCAATTCGATTTCGTAGCCGGTTAGCATAGAGGCTAAACGGATATTAACGCCCGCTTTTCCGATCGCCTTAGCTTTCTGCGCCGAGTCGATTACGGCGATCGCTTTATTGTCGTCCTTGCAGACCACGCTGCTTACGATCGATGGTCTCATAGCGCGAGCGATAAACTCTTCGGGGCGATCGGAATAGACGATCGCGTCTATATTTTCGCCGTTTAGCTCGCCGCCAACGGCGTTAATCCTCATTCCTTTTGTGCCGACCGTGGCTCCTACCGGATCGACGTACGGTTTGTGGCTTATCAGCGCGACTTTAGCGCGCTCTCCGGGTATTCTCGCGCACCGCTCGATACTGACGGAGCCGTCGGCGATCTCCGGAATCTCGAGGCGCAATAGCTCCTCTAAGAATTTTGGCGTGGTGCGGCTAAGCTCTATTCTGATCCCGTCTTTGATATTCATCGTTACGCGCCTGACAATCGTTTTGATCGTTTCGCCTACCTTAAATTTTTCGCCTTTGATCCTGTTCTTTTTCGGCAAAATCGCCCGCACCTCGCCCATCTCCACATAGGTGTTTTCATCGCTATCGACGCGCTCCACTATGCCGTTGATCAGCTTGCCGACTTTGGATTTATAGCTTTCGTAAACCGCGTTTTCCGTTACCTTTTGCAACGCGCGCTCAAGCTCGGCGTGAAAAGCCATAGCCGCCGTCCGCCCGAAAGCCTCTAAGCCGATCTCCTTTTTTATCTCGTCGCCGACTTCGGCTTCGCCGTCCGTTTTAAGCGCCTCTTTTAGGCTAATTACGCCGTCTTTTTCTTCCGTGCTAAGACGCGGATCGTCGTTTGAGACCACCTCGATCTCCTGATAGAGACGGTAAGCCTTTTTCTCCTCGTCGAGAATCGCGTCAAACTCCAACTGTTTCCCTAAAATTCGTTTCGCGCTGTTTATATAAGCGACCTTCAGCGCGCTATGCACCGCTTCCGAATCAAGTCCTTTTTGGTTTGCTATAGAATCGACCACGTCTAGTATTTTTTCCAAAATCAATTTCCTTTTCCCGAACGATATTTTATGCGAAATCGCGCTACAATAGCCCTAATCAATTATAACAAAAGGCGTATTCAAATGGAATTGAAATTGGCGAGAACCGAATTGACGGCTAAACCGAAGAGCGTTTTGATCGATAAACTACTAGAAACTATAAAGCAGAATAACGCGGCGATTTTTTATTTTGACAAGACCAACTCGCATAAAGATCTGATGGCGGCTATCAAAAAATTTGAAGCCGAAGGCTTTAGCGCGTATCTAAAAGAGATTCGTTACGGGCTTGATCAAGAGGATTATCTCTATCAGGTTCACGTTTTATAAATTGCCGTGCCGAAGGTTTTTATAAAAACGCTTGGTTGCGCGATGAATACGCGCGACAGCGAACTGTTATTCGCCGAACTGCGGGATAAGGAGGGCTACGAGAAAGCCTCTAGCGCCGAAGAGTCCGATTTGATATTGATTAACGCCTGCAGCGTGCGCGAACGCCCGATAAGCAAGCTCTTTAGCGAGCTTGGCGCGTTTAATCTGATTAAAAAACCGACCGCCAAGATCGGCGTCTGCGGTTGCACCGCCTCTCATCTGGGCGCCTCGATCTTTCGCCGCGCCCCGTATGTCGATTTTGTGTTGGGCGCGCGCAACGTTTCCAAAATAACGACGGCGCTTAAAGAGCCGCGATCGGTCTATATCGACGCGGCGAACGACGACAGCGAATATGTTTTCGCCGATTATCGATCCAATAAATATCAGGCGCTAATCAATATCTCCTTTGGTTGCGACAAGCGGTGCGCCTACTGCATTGTGCCATATACGCGCGGCAAAGAGGTAAGCGTGCCGTTTAAGATAGCGTTGAACGAAGTCAAAAGAGCGGCTGATAACGGCGCGATCGAGGTTGTGCTATTGGGGCAGAACGTCAATAGCTACCTTGACGATCGCGGCGAAAAGATCGATTTTCCGACGCTGCTAGAGAAGGTCGGCGAGATAGACGGCATAAAGCGCATTCGCTTTCAATCGCCGCACCCTTTGCATATGGACGATCGCTTTTTGGACGTTTTCGCGAATAACCCTAAAGTGTGCAAGCATATGCATATGCCGCTTCAAAGCGGCTCTACCCGCGTTTTGAAAGCGATGAAACGCGGCTACACAAAAGAGTGGTTTCTGCAAAAGGCGGAGAGGGTGCGCTCTCTCGCGCCCGAAGCGACCATTTCTACGGATATTATCGTCGGTTTTCCGAGCGAGAGCGATAAGGATTTTGAGGATACGCTAGACGTAATGAAAATCGTTAAATTCGAGCGGCTCTTTTCGTTTAAGTTCTCGCCGCGCCCGATGACGCTCGCCGCCAAAATGGAGAACCGAATCGACGATAAAACCGCCTCCGCTAGGCTAAATATCGCGCAATCGCTCTACAAAAAACATCTTGGCGAGGCGATGAACGCGCAGATCGGCAAAACCTTCGAGGCGTTTTTAGAGGAAGCCGACGAGGGATTTTTCGCTAAGACGAATAATTTTTACGCCCTGAAGGTGCTGGAGGGCAAAGCGGGAACTTTTGCGCGGGTAAAGGCGACGAGAGTCGATCGCGGCGCGTTGCAAGGCGAAATCGTTGGCTAAAAAAAGACCTTTTTGGCAGCGATTTGTCAGGGGCGCGGGGCTGAAAATCCTGCCTTTTTTCGGCTATTTGCTCGTTTGCCTTATCTATATAACCAGCCGCAAACGCTTTGTTGGGCTGGACACGATCGATCCCGACAAACCCGTAATCGTCGCCTTTTGGCACGAGCATATTCTTATGGCGTCTTTTCACTGGAAGAGACTGCGCGGAACAAAACGAAATCCGCGCGTTTTCGCGATGGTAAGCGATCACAGAGACGGCGAATATATCGCTAGAATCGTGAATTTTCTCGGTATAGGAACGGTGCGCGGCAGCAGCAACAAAGGCGGCGCAAAGGCGCTGATCGCGGCGTTAAAAGAGCTAAAAAACGGCGCCGACGTAGCCTTTACGCCCGACGGTCCGCAGGGTCCAAGACACAGCGTCGCCGACGGAATTATTCTCGCGGCGCAAAAAAGCGGCGCGGAAATTCTGCCGATGCGCTACGAGGCGAGCGCGTGCTGGAGGCTTACTAGTTGGGATCGTTTCGTCATACCAAAACCGTTTGGTACGATCACGTTTATGGCTTACGGGCTAATCGACGTGAAAGGAGAGTCGGCGGATGTCGCAAGAGAGCGAATCAAAGCGGCGCTCGAGCGTTTGGAGGCTTAACGTAGGCGCGCTTGGCGTCGCGTGTCTGGTCGGGCTTTTTCTGCTAGGCTACTACCATTTCAGTCCCACATACGGCGGCGCGAGAGAGGCGAGAGCGCTATACGATCGCGGTTTATTTGACGAGGCTTCGGCGTTGGCGCAGAGAGTTTATGGCGAAAATCCCTATAACGTGCTTGCCTATTCGGTGGCGGAGCAGTCGAAAAAAGCGATTCGCTGGAAACGTTACGCGCTGGATTCTCAAGGTTACTCGCGGCGTATTCAGATCATTACCGCCCAAGAAAATATCGATCCTGCCGATATGTTAACAATAAAAATAATACTGGAGACGGCGATCGCCGATTACGCCAGACTTGGCGAGTCGGACACGATGTGGGATCGCGAGTTGGTCAGGGAAGCAAATGGGTATCATCAAGAGTTCTCCGCCCTTTACCAAAAGCTATTTCGCGGCGCGAATCGATAATTTTCTAATCTATTTGCAGAAAAATCGCGGGCGAGGCGCTTTGACGATCAAGGTTTATAAGCAGGCGCTCAAAGAGGCGTTTGACGCGGCGATCTTTGACGAGCGGCTAAAAACGATAGATTTTATGCCGTATAGAGAGGCTATTTCAACGCAAGCGCCCAAAACGATCGCCAAAAAGTTAAGCGCGATCAGATCCTATTTGGATTATATGCGAAGTTTTGGCTCGCGTTTTCACGCTTACGCGCTTGAAAGCGCGAAAGTTCCAAAAAGTTTGCCAAAACCCGCCTCGCACAAGCAGATTATGCAAACGCTAAGCGGCGGCGGCGAAAACGCGCTACTGATCGAGTTTATATACGGGCTTGGCTTGCGAATTAGCGAGGCGGCGAACATAAAAGTAGGCGATATTAAATCCGATTGGTTAAGAGTAACGGGCAAAGGCGGTAAAACTCGTCAGATTCCGATCATAAACGAGCTTAAAACGAAAATAGATCGCTACTTGCTGGAAAGAAAACCGAGAGTTTTTCTCTTTGAAAAAAACGGCGAGCCGTTAAGCGACAATCAACTAAGATACAAGATTGTTAGGTCGTTTAAGGGGGCTGGTCTGAAGATAACGCCGCATCAATTGCGCCACGCGTTTGCCACCGAAATGCTAAACGGCGGAGCTAGGATTGCGGACATAAGCGAGATTATGGGGCATTCTCAAATGGCGACGACGGAGATATACGCCAAACTATCCTCGCCGACAAAACTTAAAAACTATCTGCAAGCGCATCCGCTCTGCAAAGGCGGTTTTGGATGAGCGGTTATATTGGCAGATTGTTGTTCCCGCTGCTTCGCGTAGCTTACGCGGGGATCTATTTGAGCCGCAAAAAGGCGAGTTTGCATACTCGCATATATCAAAACAGAAAGCTGATCAAAGAGGAGCGGCGCGAGTTCGAGGCGCCAAACGGCGTTCCAAGCCGCGCTATGTTCGAGTACCTGCAAAAGCTGGAAAAACGTAGCGCCTACGTTTATGTCGCCGCCGCTTTGGCGAGCATCAATCAGGGCGCGTTGCCAAGTTGCGATCCAAAGTTTTTTCGCAAAATGCGTATAGAAACCGACAATATATCCACCGTTTATATAGACGATAAATGGTCGATCTACGCCAGCGTTTTCGATCTTGAGGAGATGCAAAAAAAATACGCGCCGATCGACGGTTTAGATTATATTTTTCCTACCGAAGCGGTAATTGATTATTATAGGCGAAAGATCAAAATAGAAAACGATAAAAACGACGCGATCGCCTTTTTACTATACGCAAAATCCAGCTCCACGTTAGCTATATATCAAAACGACGCGATCATGTATAGTTCGCACATTATTTTCGACGAGGACGACGAAAACGAAGAGGCAAACGCGCAAAACGATATGGCAGATTTTTTTGACGAAACGTTAAGCGACGAAACGCTAACGGATAACGCGGCGGAATTAAGCGCCGCGGGCGATGATTTCGGCTCCATAGAAGACCTTAACGATTTTATCGCCTCCGACGATCCGTCCATTTTAGACGCCCCCTCCGAACCCGCGTTGAGCGACGATCAAGAAGCGCCGGAACTCGATCTTGACGAAAACGCTCCGCGATTTAATATGCGCAGAGATATGTTGTTGTTTAATTTTTTAAAAAACTCTTTCACCGCATACTATAAGAACGAAAATTTTGCCAGCGCGTTTATCAATTTCGCCGCCGTTTTTGAAGGCTACGAAGGCGCGAAAAGCGCGATGGATTTTCTAAAAAAAGAGCTGTGCATAGACGCCAAAATTTATCCGATCGATATCGACGAAACCGTTTGTAAAATGGCATACGACGAGGCGGCGTTATGAGATACTCTCTAACGCAAGCGCGCGAGAAAAAACTCTTCAATACGGATACAAAGCTATGGATACTGTTTTCCTGCTCTATGATCGCGCTGTTTATCGCGATAAAAATACTGTTAACCGTTTTGATAGCCGCGCAAGAGGTTCAAATGGAATCTTCCCGTCGGGAGCGGTTGCGATACGAGGCGCAAATAGGCGAGTTGCAAGAGCAAGCGCAACTAATTATGCAAGATATCGAAACGGTATCCAGAACCGCCGCGAAAAACAAGGTGATTAAAGATAGCTTAATAAACCTTTTGGATCTTATTCCCGATCAGATATATCTTACCGAAGCGCAGGCTTCGGAAAAAGCGCTTCGCATTAAAGGTTACACGCCAAGCCAAGAGATATATAACTATCTGTTAAAACCGCCGCTAGAATCAATATTCGCTAAAACTAACGCGTCGTTTTTGCCCAACGGCAAAGGCGGATATGTGTTTGATAGTTTAAGCGTGATGGACGACGAGGAAAGATTGTTTTATGGCGAACAATAGACCGAGAAATATAGACGTTACAAAAGCTACCTTGTTTACGCTTTTTATTTTTTTTACCATATTGGCTCTGATCTATTTTTTCTTTGTTCCGGACGTGCGCCGTCTAAAACTTGTTACGATGTCCAAAAGTCGCTCGGATATATCGCTACAGCAGATCAAAGCGGAGTTGAAACTGCGCGAATCCAACTTAGAGGGAACAAAACTTGAACATAACGATAGGCTAAAAGCGCTAGCAAACGATTTCCCAATCGACGATTTTCATAAAGAGGCTTCGCGTTTTTTCTCAAAGTTCGATCTAACGCCAGTTAAGATAAATTCCGATTCCCCGCCGAAATCGCTTCGCGTAAATATTTACGAATACAATGTCGGCGCCGAATTAAGAGAGCCTAGCGATTTCTACGATTTTGTAGAATTTATAAATAATTACAGAAATGCGATAGAGTTAACGTTGCCGATTACGATCAAAGCCGATCAAAACAATCGCCTATCGTGGGACTTTGGCTTAAAGGTATATCGATCGAGCGCGGATCGATCCGAGCGTTAAAGATATAACCCCTTATATGAGGCGGTATCTTTAGTTTTCTGCATAATTCGCGAAACTCTTTGATCATTGTCGCTTTTTCATAGGGCGCAACCCAAATAAAAGCGCCGTCAAAGCAGACGGCGATCTTGCGCGAGGCGATAAAATTTTCCTCTTTTTGCATCTTTAAGCGTTCGGCTTTGCTTGGCAAAACGCCCGATTTCTTCAGCGTTAGATCCGTTTGGAAAATCGCGTCCGGCGCGCTCTTATCTATAACGGTTAATCTCTTTGTGGTTTTTTGCGAGGTAGTCGTTTGGAATCTATCGCGATCGCTATGTAACGCCGCGAAGGTTCTTTTGATCCCCTCTTTATATCGATCGATTAACGGCGCGGCAAAATCGGCGCGAAACCTATTTCTTAGAAAACGCCGATCGGCGTTGCTAGAATCTATAAAAAACTTTACCCCGAGTTTTTCTATATAATCTTGCAGTTCGTCTTTGCTTATATTAAGAAGCGGGCGGACTAATCGATAAGCGTCTCGATCTTCCTCGCGCCGCATCCCGCTTAACTCGAAAAACCCCGCGCCTTTGCATAGCTGCATTAAAAACCATTCCAGTCGGTCGTTTAATTGGTGCGCCGTAATTAACGTATCGTAACTATGTTTGCCAATAACCTCTTCAAAAAAATCATATCTAATTTTTCTCGCGTTTGCCTCAAAATTGCTTTGCTCCAGTTTCGCGTCGCGAATATATAGAGTTTTATCGTATTTTTCGCATAGCTCTTTGGCGTAAGATACCTCTAAATCGCTCTCTTTTCGCGTATGGTAATTAACGATCGCGCAATCAAAGGCTATCTTGCCGTCCATTAGTAGAAAAAAGAGCGCGGTCGAATCTACGCCGCAAGAAAACGCCAACAAATTTTTGCTATTTTTTAGCGCGGATAACAGATTGCGATCGATCATTTAACGGCGATAAAAGCGGCGAAATTATTCCACCGCAAAACGCACTCGACAAACGAAAAACCCGCGCTCAACATCATCTCTTTATTCTCTGTTTCGTTATACGGCACCAGCACGTTTTCCAGCGCTTCGCGCTTTTGCGATATTTCATAGTCGCAATAGCCTTGATCGCGCTTAAAATCATAGTAGCGATCGATCAGTATTTTATCCAGTTTCTTATGTTCGCAGGCAAGTTTTTCGCTAAAAACAAAAATCGCGCCGCTTTTTAGCCAACCGTAGATCTTTTTTACGAACTCGCCGCGTTTTGGCGGACGTATAAATTGCAAAAGATAGTTCGCGCATACGGCGTCGATACTATCAAACGATAATTTAGTCGCGTCGGCGGTTATAAGTTCAATCGCCGCTCTAAACGCCGCCGCTTTTTCTCTTGCTTTGTCGATCATCGCTTCGGAGTTATCTACGCCGATCAGTTTTAGTTTGGGATTTATTTTATGTAGTTTCAAAAGAAGCGTCGCGGTGGAGCAACCCAGATCGACGACAGTTCCGCCGCCAATCCACCGCGTAATCAACTCCGCCGCGTAGTCTAGGCTCTCTAAATATCGCGGCACGCTTCTAGCGAGCATATCGTCAAACACGCCCGCCACCGCCGCGTCGAACTCGAACTGCTTCTCTCTAGGTTTTGCGAAACGATTATCTGCCGCGGACATAAGAGCGGGGCGCGTTTAACGCGGAAATTAGGCTTTGTCTTTTAGACCAAGCTCTTTAATAACCGAAGCGTATCTGTGAATATCTTTTTGTCTAAGATAACGCAAAAGCCTTTTGCGCTGTCCGACAAGTTTCAACATTCCAAGTTTTGAGCTGTGATCTTTAACGTTGCGTTGCAAGTGCGCGGTCAGCGACTCGATTCTTTGAGTCAGCAACGCGATCTGAATAGCGGGCGAACCCGTGTCCGATTCTTTGGAGCCAAATTTACCGATAATCTCGGCTTTTTTCGCCTTATCCAAAGCCATAACGACCTCCTGATAGGTAATTTAACGGCGAAATAATACCCGCATCGCCTTAAACCGCGCCGCCGCCGGCTGTTCGCGCGGATTTTTAAGCGTCTTCCGCGCGCTAAACAATCGCGCGCTTTAGCGTTTTGTCGGTTTCTATCAGCGCCAAAGCGCGCTCGTAGCTGTCGCTTTCGCTTAAAATCGTGTAGTAGTCGCTTTTGATCGACGGCGCGGATTTTAGCGCGGCGATAAACTCCTCTTTAGCGATCGGATCGCGCGCGGCGAACTCCCAAAAACCGATCTTCTCCAGAGTTTCGTTTAGCAACGGCGCGTTAGGATTGTTTTGCAAAAGCGCGCACAGATAGGAGGCGATCGCAGCCTGAACGCCGTGCAATTTCGGTTTGGCGCAGATCGAATCGAGCGCGTGCGAGATTAGATGCTCCGATCCGCTCGCGGGGCGCGAAGAGCCGGCGACCTCCATCGCGATGCCGCTAATAGTTAGCGACGAAGCGAGCGATCGCTGAAACTCCGGCGCGTAAATATCGAAGCTGTGCTTTAAAAAGAGCAGATCAAGCGAGTTATACGCAAGCATAGAGGCAAAATCGTTGAAACGTTCGTATCCGCGGTTAAACGCCTCTTTCCAGTCAAAAAGCGCCGTAATTTTTGAAACCATATCGCCCGCTCCCGAATAAAGAAAACTCGCGGGCGATCCTTTGATAATATCTAAGTCGATCACGACGCCAAACGGCATTTTGGATTTGACCGATTTGCGTTTGCCCTCCACAAGTAGCGACGATCCGGACGAACAGAAACCGTCGTTTGAGAGAATCGTGGGCGCGCATATGCACGGTTTTTGCAGTAAAAACGCCGCGTATTTCGCCGCGTCCAGCGTCTTACCGCCGCCGACGCCAACAATCGCGTCGATCTCGCTTGGAAGCGAAAAAGCGGCATGCGCGATCGCTTCTAATTCTATTGATTCGACCGTCTTTTGCTTCAGTATCGTTATTCGGTATTCGCTAATCGCGTTTGAAAAATGCGGCTCTATCAAATTCAACGTGTTTTTGCCTAAGAAAACCGCGATCTTTTTCATCTCTTTGTCAAACAGATATTTGCCGATTCTTCCAATTTTTCCCGCGCCGATTTTTAATAGATACGGAATGTTAATCTGTTTAGCTATGGGGGCGATTGTCATATCTCTTCTCTTAATAAAGACGCTATATCGCCGAAGTTATCAAATTTTCTCGTTTTTATATTTGTCGCCGCGCACTTTTCCAACAAGATTTTTTTGGCGAAAACTATATCCGAAATCCGCGCCGGCTCAAAATCCGGAGGTCCGTCGCCCGCAAAGATCAATCTATAACCTTGATCTTTAAGAGTTTTTGCGAGCTTATATTTTGATACGCCTACTAATGGATCGTAAAACGGATCGCTTGTGTCGGGCGCGATCATCGTCAGCCCGCTCTCCTGCGCGTATTCGCCGCGATTGCTTAACAGCGTTATTTGAAACCTGTCGATCAGATCGCCTATAAGCCTTTTAATATAATAATCGCACCCCGCGCTAGCTATATAGATCGGTATCTTTTTTTCGCGGCAGAGCGAGAAAACCTCGCCTATGCGCGGATCGATCCTCACGCCGTTGATAAAGGCGTCGAACTCGCCGCGAGAGAGGCGAAGCGAGCCGAACATCTCTTTAAGCGCGTCAAAATGGCTCTTCTCGCCCGCCAAATACGCACGCCACGGCGCAAGCGCGTCGTCGTCAAAAAACGCTTGGGCTGTATAGTAAAAGAAATCGTCGTCGCTGATCGTGCCGTCAAAATCGCTTAGAAAAACATATTTGTTCAATTATTCCTCGTTTATGCTCGCTTGTTTGAGGTCTGATTATAGGCTTTTTCAAAAAAACGCGGCGCGGCAAAACGACTTTGCGCGTATAATTCAGTTTTTCTTTATATTGTCGATAAATAAGGTCAAGATTGAAGAATAATCTATTTTTGCTCGCCATATTTTGCGCGATGATCGCGTGGGGCGTTTCGTGGCCATGCATGAAAATATTGAACGAATATTTAGACGCGGCGGAGCTTGTATTTGTGCGTTACGCGCTGACGGCGGCGGCTCTGATCGCAATCGCGGCGGTCGCGCGTCAAAAACTCGCGATCGATCGCCGCTCGCTTTTGATCGCGATCGGCGCGGGAGCGATCACCGATATTTTTGGCTATCTGGTTTTTGTCGGAGTTACCTTTGGCGCGGCGGGACTCGGCGGCGCGTTTATCAACGCCGTTTCGCCGATTATCACCTACGCGCTGACTATGGCGCTGTTTCGGCGCAAAGCCGCGCCGCTTGATCTCGCCGCGCTGGCGATCGGTTTTAGCGGCGCGCTACTTATACTGAACGTCTGGGAGTTCGAGGCGAGCGAAATTTTTTCTAAATACAACGCCGTATTTATCGCCGCCGCGTTTCTGTGGTCGATCGTAACGCTGCTAAGCGCGCGATCGCGCGCCAATATGATCGCGTTTTCGTTTTACCTGTACCTATCCGCGACGCTGTTTGCGACGGCTTTCACAGATTTTGGCGCGATTGATTTGGCAAAAATGGACGCGCGGTTTTGGGGCGCGGCGCTGTTTGTAAGCGTAATTTCGACGGCGCTCGCCTCTACGCTCTTTTTTCTGGGTTCAAAAAGGCTCGGCGCCGATCGGGTTAGCGTCTTTATGTTTGTTACGCCCGCGAGCGCGATCATTGCGAGCGCGATCGCGCTAGACGAGCGGTTAAGCCGCGCCGAATTGGTAGGAATCGCGCTTGCGATCGCCGCCGTTTATATATTAAACCGCGCCGCGTTTTGCAAGCCGAAAACGGAACGCGCCGATAGCAAACGATCTTAAAAAGCCTCGCGCGCGAATAAACCGCCCTACATTGCGGAAACGAACGCCGCGCCAAAGGCAAAACGAGCGTTGCGCTAACGCGATCTATTCGCGCCCATTGTCGGCTAAATCGTTATAAAAATCCGTTAAAAGCGGTAGAAAATAGCGAAAGATCGCAAATAAGCGGCTTGCGCTTTTGCTAAATATACGAATTGGTTTGCGCGGCGCGGGGTTCCTCGTCGGTTTGGGCGATCTTTTGCAACGCTTCATAATGCCGCCGCGCCTCTTCGAGCGCCTTCTCTAGCTGAAAGCCCTGCATTACCTTTTTATATAGCGCGGGACGGTTCTTTTTCCAGTTGTGGAGGGTTTTTACATCGACGCCCAAGAAGCCCGCCATATCTCGATTGGTCATTGCCGCCGTCCCTTTTGGGCGCAATTTACAAAAGAAGCTCTGATGAAATCAACAGCGGAATTATTCCCTGTTTTAAGCCTATTATAAGGAATAATTACATATCATTTACGCCAGAGAGGGAATAATTCCTCTCCAACCCACATAAGGAGGTTGCTGTGGCAACTGGATCTAAAGACGAAACGACCAATGTCGGTCGTCGCAAGTTTTTAAAGGTTGCCGCCGTTAGCGCGGCTACGGCGGCGGGCTTTCTGGCGACCGCGACGTTTAACGCCAAAGAGGGCGTGAAAAGCTCCGATTCGACAAAGGGTTTAGGAAAAGGCTACGGCGAAGGCGCGTCGCTTGTCGCTACGTGCGGAATGAGCTATAGTTGCGGCGGAGGCGGCGGTCAATGCGGAATGAGCTATACTTGCCGTGGCGGCGGGGGAACGTGCGGAATGAGTTACTCTTGCTCTGGCAGTTAAAATTATGCTACCTAAACTTGCCGACGGGATTTTTCATTTTGAAAAGTCCGAGAAGCAGCTATTTTTAGTTCCCGATCGCCCCGATTGGATAGTCGTTAACACAAACGGCGCGATTTTGCTTTTCGCTTGCGACGGGACTCGCAACGAGGAGGATATTATCGCGTCGTTTGGCTTGAGCGATCAGGCTCGTTTGGACGCAAAAAAGCTGTTTGCGCGGGCGCGAGAGCGCGGCGTTTTGCAAAGCGAGGATCAAGGCGGCGATACTTCGCTCGCCCCCGCGTCGCGCAAACCAACCGGCGTAACGCCGCTAAGAACCGTGCATATCGAAATGAGCGACGGCTGCAATTTGCGCTGTAAATATTGCTACGCAAAATGCGGCAAATCCTCCAATATGATAAGCGCCGAAACGTTGGATAACATTCTCGACGAAGTCGGCGCGATTTCTGATTTTGTCGAATTTGTTCTCTCTGGCGGCGAACCGCTGTTAAATCCGCATACGTTAGACTTTGCCGAAAAAGCGGCAGCGGCAGGCGATTTTGTTCATCTGCTTACCAACGGAACGCTTATCGATTCCGACAAGATCGCCAAACGTATAGCCGCCTCCGCGAAATTAGTCAAAATCAGCATAGACGGCTCGACGGAAGCGATTCATTCGATTACGAGAGGCAAGGGCAACTTTGACAGAGTAATACGAGGCGCAAATCTGTTGATCGACGTCGGCGCGAACGTAACGATCGCAATGGTAGTAACTAGCAAAAACAAAGACGATATCGCCGCTATGAGCGAGCGTTGGGGCGGGCGTTTGAACTTCCAGCCGCTATTTCCCGCGGGGCGCGGCAAGGGGCGATCGGATTTAGCGATTAGCGGCGGAGAATATTACGGCGCGATGGCGGCGGTAAGAGGCGTAGCGCCAATGGCAAGAGTCGGCGCGACGCTTGAGTCTTTGCGCGGCAGAGGCGTAAAGAAATGCGCGTTAGCCGATCGAGAGATCAGCATATCGGCTACAGGCGACGTCTATCCGTGCCAATTGCTTCACGCGCCCGAATTTCTGGCGGGAAATATCCGCGAGCGCCCGCTTAGAGAGATCTACCGCGAAAGCGACGCACTGAAAAGAGCGAGGGGCGTTACAATCGATACGCTTGAAAAATGCTCGCGTTGTCCGATTCGTCTGCTCTGCGCCGGCGGTTGCCGCGCTAGAGACTACTACGAAGTTGGAAGCATAGAGAACGTGGGAGAGTTTTGCGAATACGAACAACTTGCGTTTATCAACGCTTTGTTTGATAATTCGGAATTAGCCGATATGGCAAGCGAGGAACGACAATGAAAAGAGCGATGCAGAGCGCGAGAATATGCGCGGCGATCCTGCTCGCAATCTCAATCGCTCGCGCCGATTGCGAAATGGAAGGCGTCGATAACTGGAAAACGACAGACGGGCAAAGTTTGCTGTTGTATCAAAACGACAAGGCGCTCTGCCTAATAGAGTTAGACGTTTATTTCTGCGGGCTTAGCGGCGGCTTTACCAATAAGGCGGAGATTATTTTTACGGGCGCGTCAATCAAACGCGATTCAAAAATTATCATTGACGGGCATGTTTGCGATGTTTCCAAAGCAGAGCGCGTTACATTGTTTAAAATTGAAAAATAAACGGCAAAGCATTCCGTATTGGCAGTCCAAGAGGGCGCAAGTTTTTGCGGCTTGCTCGCCCTCGCGTAAGTCTCCGCCCGCATTTTGTCCGTCGTCCTTGCCGCGCAAACCCTTTTATGCCGTCGCCAGCGTCATATGTAGCCAAAACGTTACGCGACATTTGCCCTGAACGTTTTGTGAAAAGCGGATAAAATATATTTAATCAAGAAGCGTCAAAAATAAAAAAATAAGATATTTCAAATAATGTTACCGCTAGTTAAAAAGTAAGGCATAAAACATTCAGCGTTTGGCTGACTAAGAAGGCGCGAGTTTCTTTTGTCGATAATTATTCTAGCGAGAAGCGCTTACAAGCGCGGAGAGTAATTATCGGTCAAATTCGAAGGCGAAACAATCCCAGTTTGGGGGGGGGGGGGGGGGGGGGGGGGGGGGGGGGGGGGGGGGGGGGGGGGGGGGGGGGGGGGGGGGGGGGGGG
>JAIRNH010000053.1 GCA_031258155.1 Helicobacteraceae bacterium
TTAAGCCAACGTTTGCCCCTAGATGTGGGCGTCGATCCTAATTCAGTGAAGGTCGGCGAAATTACGCTGGACGATACGGTTCAGGCTCCCTATACCGCCTATCTTCCCGTAACCGTTACCGGAGAAGGAAGATTCTATTTTGAGGGCAAGATAACCATTGAAGCCCCAGGTGGGGAACTTTTTGATAATGGCGAATCGGTTTGGACGGAAGCGACTAACGACTTTAGCGTCTTTGCGTTTGAGGGGAAATTTTTCATGGGAAGTAGCAGCGGCGGAGGATTTAATAAGGCGGTTGCGAAAATACTGCAACAGAATGACGAATATATCGCGCTTAGAGACAAACGTTATGAAGCTGAAAACGGAACGCTAAAAGCGCAAACCTTTTCCGACGAGGAAAAAAGCAGGCTGAGACAGTTGGAGGATCAAGCTGATAAAGAATTGCGCAAAAGATATTATGAGCGTTACCCGATTCAACCCAAACCCCAACAAAGGATTATGCAGCCCCAATCCTTTGAATCCGCGCCCAATAAAGGCGAAACGGTAACGCTTAGCGTTAATTGGTCTGCCAACGATAGTTACGCGTCGTTTCTTCCGGTAAATGGCGCGGCAATAACCATTATCAACAACGCAGACGGCAAAGAATTTGCCTCCGGAGTTATCAACAGCGGCAAATATAGCTTTGTCTCTCCCGATAACGGCGAACGGTTAGCGAATTTGCGAGATATGACAACTCCGACCCAACGCCAACATTACATGCGTTAAGCTACAAATTTTGCCCAAACCAGCGCGAAATATCAGACCTAATCGTATTGCGAAGCAGAACGCCCGCGACAAAATCGCTGATATGCGCCTTTTTTAGCAGCGTAACCAATCCGTTGCGATCCTGCGTTAGATAGGGGTTATCCACCTGTTCCAAATCGCCCATAAACACAATGCGCGATCCTTTGCCAAGCCTCGTGCCAAGCAGCTTTATATCGGCGATCGAGGCGTTTTGCGCCTCGTCGAAAATCACGAACTTACGCGAGATAGTAACGCCGCGCGCGTGGGCTAGATCGACCATCTCTATATTGTTTTTCTCCATAAAGCGTTTGGTGGCGGCTTTGCTCTCCATCGTGTTAACGTCGCCGCCGTATTCGATCGCGTTTTTAATAGATTTTTTACGAAGCTCCTCGATAATTAGGTTTATGGCGCTAAAAAGCGGATACATAAAATAGCTAAGTTTTCTCTCCTCGTCGCCCGCGCGATACCCCAGCCGCTCGGCGCTTGAAACCGCTTCTACGGTGTTTCTTAGATATACGATCCCATCTACGATCTCCTGTTCGCACAGCATAAGCCCCGCCTGCAAAGCCATCAGCGTTTTGCCGCTACCCGTGCTGCCGCTTACCGCCGTTACCTTGTTTTGCGGGTGGGTTAGTATGCCGAGCATAAACTTTTGCTCCAGATTATGCGGCGCGACTACAAGCGCGGGACTTTCGTAAAGTTTGTCGAAAAACAGCTCCTCTTTGCGCCCGCTCACGTCGATATAAAAACGGGGTCGCCCGTTTTCGTCGGTCTCTTCGTATTGAGCCCATTCGGTTTTGCTGGCGTTTGGGTTGTTCGCGCCCTGTTTGTGAAAGAACTCAAGGCTCTTATAGTCGCTTACCGTATCCTCGTAAAACGATTCGGTTTTTACGCCTCGCGTGAGCGCGATGATCTTTAGCGATATATCGTTGGTGATCAGCTGAAGAGCGTAACTTTTCGCGATCTCTAGGATTTTCAGATCGTTGCGATCGTTTTGCTCGTCGTAACGCTCGCGGTGGATCACGACAAGTTTCAGTCCGCCTTTATCGCCGCCGCGTTCGCAGGCAAATTCGTAGAAGTGATCGCCCTCTTTTATCTCGCCTTTTAGCTTCGCGCCCGCTTTGGCGACGCTGCCGATAAAAATGCGAAAGAACGCGCGCGCGAAAAAACCGATATTAGCGCGCTCGACCTTTTTGCGATCTAACTCCTCTAGCACGACGTTGGTGATATATAGGCTGTTTTCGCCTCCTGCGGCTAACGAGTAGAGATTGTCGGGGTTGTCGAGTATAACCGAAGTGTCGATCAAAAAACGTTTTCTCAATATAGTTCCTATTGCCTTTCGCTCGTTTTAGCAATTCGCGTTCCGATTAACGCGAAAATTAGCGCGGAGATAGGCAGCGCCGACAAGCCGATAAGAAACGGCGCGGGCAGAAATACGCCGTTTGCGCGAAGCGCGAAAAACGCCAAAACCAGCGCCGCGTAGCCGATAATCCTAATTGGCGAAAACGAGCTTGCCGCGTAGAAGGCTTTGGTTTTAAGCGGGATTTTAGCTTTCGCCCCGTTCGCGTCCGTTTCGGCGAGATCGTTTTTCGCTTTGGTCGCGTCGTCTATGGGCGCGTCCTCTTCGTAAAGCCCCTCTTTGTCGTCGATCGTATCCAAAACGCCGTCGCTCTTGGCGCGTAGAACCATTCCGCGATAGGAGATAAACGAGGCGATCGCCGCGCAATACGCGCCAAACGCCGCCGAAAGCGCGTTGATCGCGTGCCAAACGCCGCCAAACAGCGCTAAAGCGCCCGCGATCAAAACGCTTACGACAGCAAACGGAACGCTAAATCTTACGACGATACTTTCCCGCGCCGTCAATCTTCATCCTCTTCGTCGTCCTGTTTTTTATAGCGCGGATTATTTTCTAGCTCCTTCATCGATCGGTTTAGCTTCCCGATCGCCTTAACGAGATTCAAGATCGCCGCGCTTACGCCCCAAAACACGCCAAGCCATAAAAGCCACTCGTAGCCAAGCCACTCCCGCAAGCCGTAGCCGATCCCAAAGCCGATCGCCACCGCGACCACCATCGATAGCGCCAAGCTCAGATCGCCCGCGCCCTCGATAATCTGTTTTATCGGCGATTTATCGCTCAAAAGCGTTTCCCGCGGCGTTTATCGCCTCGTCGATCGCCTCGTCGCTTGTGGCGATCGAGATAAAGCCCGTTTCAAACTGGCTTGGCGCGAGATATACGCCGCGCTTTAGCATGGCGGCGTGAAACGCGCCAAAACGCGCCGTATCGCTTTTTAGCGCGTCGTCGAAGTCGCGAACGGGTCGCTCGTTGAAAAAGAAACCAAACATCGAGCCTCTAAACTCCGTCTGCAACGCGACGCTCGCCGCTTTTGCCGCTTTTGCAAAACCCTCGGTCAGCCTTTTTGCCCGCGCGCCAAGCGTTTCGTAGAAGTTTGGCGTATCGATAACGGTCTTTAGCGTAGCGATCCCCGCCGCCATCGCGACTGGATTGCCGCTTAGGGTGCCGGCTTGATACACCTCGCCGATCGGCGATAGATAGTCCATAATCTCCGCTTTCGCGCCGAGCGCCGCCGCGTTCAGACCGCCGCCGATAACTTTGCCTAAGGTTACTATGTCGGGGCGAACCTCCGTAAAAGCGCACGCGCCGTTTATGGCGGCTCTAAACCCGCTCATCACCTCGTCGAAAATCAGCAACGCGCCGTTTTTATCGCACAGCGATCGTAACCCGCGCAAAAACGCTTCGGCGGCGGGAACTAAACCCATATTGCCCGCGATCGGCTCGATTACTACGCAGGCGATCTCGCCTCCTCGCTCGGCAAAGAGCCTTTCCGCGCTCGCTATATCGTTGTAATCGGCGATTAGCGTTCGCCTAGCAAACTCCGTTGGAACGCCAAGAGAGCTTGGCGATCCGAACGTCGCCGCGCCGCTCCCCGCTTCGACCAGCAACGCGTCGCTATGCCCGTGATAGCACCCTTTGAACTTCACGACTAGATCGCGTTTGGTTACGCCGCGAGCAAGCCGCAAAGCGGTCATAACCGCTTCCGTGCCGCTACTGACAAAGCGAAGTTTTTCTAAGAATGGATACGCAAAAAGGATAAGCTCCGCCAATTCGCTCTCAAGAAGCGTCGGCGCGCCGAAACTTAGCCCTTTTTTAGCCGTTTGAACAACCGCGTCAATCACGGCGGGCGCGGCGTGTCCTAGTATAAGCGGACCCCAACTTTGCACAAAGTCGATATAGCGGTTATTTTCTATATCGTAAATATAGCCGCCTTCGCCGCGATCGATAAAAGGCGGAACGCCTCCTACGCTTTTGAAGGCGCGCACGGGGCTATTAACGCCGCCGGGGAAGAGTTTTTGCGCCGCGGCGAAGGCGGATTGATTGGTAATCTTCATAAAGTATCCCCTAAAATATAACGGCGATCGCGTTAAACGCGGATCGCTCAAATTTTGAATTTTGGCGTATAATGCGCGTATTATATGATCGCTCGGTTAAGGATGCGCGGTGAGTTTTGCGGCTAAGGTTTATATCTGCCTATCGCTTTTATGCTACTCGGCGTTTGCCGCCGCCGAGCCCGAAAAAGCCAAACCTGTCGTTAAATTTGGAATAGCGCCGTTTAGTTCGGCGACGAATCTTGTGAAAACGCATCGCCCTTTAAGAGATTATTTAAGCCGGCGGCTTGACGCGGCTGTGATCATATATACCTCGGCGGATCACGAAACGTTTTTGAGGGACGGAATTGAAGGAGATTTTGATTTGATTACTACGCCCCCGCATTTTGCGCCGTTTTTTTATGAGAAAGGGTATATTCCACTAGTTAAATATAAAACGCCCTTAGATTTAATTTTTGTAGTTCGTAAAGACGGCAATATTTCAAAAATAAGCGATCTAAAAGGCAAGCGAATAGGCATTCCCGAGTATCTATCGCTTTATCATATTGAAGGTTTGCGCTGGTTAAACGAGCATAAAAAAGAGATAGGCGGCGATTACGAGCTGGTAACGGAACCCGGACACGCCGCCGCTATTGCGGCGACGGCGGCGAATAAAACCGACGCCGCGGTGACCGGAACGCCGCCGTTTAACGTTGTAGCTAGAAACTTTGTCGAGTTAAGGGCGATTACGCTCAAGAATGTAGTTCTTCCGCCGTTGATAACGATGGCTAATAAGTCGCTTGGCGACGAAACAATACGGCAAATGTCAGACGCGCTGAACGCGTTTGAGACCACCGAAGAGGGAGCGGAGTTTTTTAGCTCTCTTGGCTACGGCGGATACGAGCGCGCGGGGGTTTCCGACATACAATCGGCGGCTAAGGCGTTCAGACCGTATATAGAGCAGGCGTTAAAGGATAAACGATGATTGGCTACTGGCATAGCTCGATCCGCGCAAGACTCCTTTTTGGAGTCGGCGTCGTTTGCACTATCGTGTTCCTCGTTGTAACCGCTAACGGAGCGCGTTTGATAAACGACAACATGAACAAAGAGTTCGAGTCTAAAATCCGCGCGCTGGCAAACGTTTATTGCGTGTCGGCGATCGCCCCGCTGATTCGACGCGACTATGCCGCGCTACGCGATATAATCGCGGCGATCAGCGAGTCGGAAGACGTAAATTACATAGTGGCGACCGACGCCGATAGAAAACCTGTCGCCGCGATCAATAGAGATCTAAACGAAACGTTGCCGCAGGCGGGAATTTTCGACGACGGCTATACGCTGGTCAAAGAGCTTCCCGTCGAGTTGGAAGGCGAGATATACGGCTATCTTTTCGTCGCTTTTTCCACCGCGCTTATCGCCGAAGCCGGCGACGAGATGCTAGAGCAGGGAGCCACGATCGGCGTAGCGGGGCTGATCTTAATGCTGGCGGGAGTCAGTATTATCGTTTTTCGTTTGACGCGCGTTTTGTCGCGGCTTACTTACGCCGGACATAAGATCGGCGAAGGAGACTTCGAGGCTCGCGTTCCCGTTTCGGGCAAAGACGAAATCGCGGAACTCGCTTGTATTTTCAACGCTATGGTGGATAAAGTTCAGTCGTATATCCGTAGTTTAAGAAACAACGAGCAACGATTTCGAGCGATCGCTGATTACACATACGCTTGGGAGAACTGGTTTGGCGTGGACGGACAGCTCGAGTGGGTTAATCCCGCCGTAGAACGGATCACGGGCTATACGCCAAACGAGTGCATGCAGATGCGCGACTTTCCGCTTTCGCTGGCGCACCCGCGCGATATTATGATCGTCAAACGGCAACTTCAGCAGGCGCAAAACGGACAGAGCGGGCGGGATTTAGAGTTTAGAATTCGCAACAAACGGGGCAAGGACGTATGGGTGGCGGTTTCGTGGCAACCTATTTTCGCCGCCGACGGCAAGAACTTAGGTTATCGATCCTCCATACGCGACATAACCGTTCAACGCACGGCGACGGAAGAGCTTATGTACCAAGCCGATCACGATCTGCTCACGGGACTTAGCAACCGCCGCGCTTTTGAGCGGCAACTGAAAACGACGCTAGAATGGGCAAAAAGCGATAAGCGATCGGTAGCGGTGTTGTATATAGACCTTGATCAGTTCAAGGTGATTAACGACGCGAGCGGACACATAGCGGGCGATCAGTTGCTAATCAACGTAGCCAAATTGCTCGCAAGTCATACCGCTTACGGCTTTTTCGCGCGAATGGGCGGCGACGAATTCGCCATTTTGTTCCGCGATCTAGATTATTTGGAAGCTATGCGGCGCGCCAACGCCATTTTAGACGAGATGCGCGACTACACCTTCTCTTTCGGAGGGCGGTCGTTTAAGATCGGTCTTTCGATAGGCGTCGTTATCGCGAGCGCAAATACCAACTCGCTGACCAAAATTCTTATCGCCGCCGACACCGCTTGCTACGCCGCTAAAGAGCGCGGCAGGAATCAAGCGGTTTTCTACGACGAAAACGACGAGTATTTCAAGATACGCAACGAGGAGTTTAGCTCCGTAACCAACATAAACACGGCGCTCGCCCAAGGACGCTTTACGCTCTACTTCCAGCGCGTAGAGCCTATTCAAGACGGCGATAAAAAACACGCGGAGATTTTAATCCGTCTAAGAGACGCAAGCGGCGCGATCCAATCGCCAGAAAGGTTTATCGGCGCCGCCGAACGGTTTAACCTAATGCCGTATATCGATCGCTGGGTAATCGACAGCGTATGCCGACAAATAGCGGACTGGGACGAAAACAACGTTATCTACGACGTGTATCGTTTCGCGATTAACGTTTCAGGCGCGAGCCTATCGGACAAAGATTTCCCCGAATACGTCGCCCAGTGCATAAAAAAATACGGGATCAACCCCGATCGCTTGGTGTTTGAAATTACGGAGTCGTGCGCCGTAGCGCAGCTGAATCTCGCGCAAGCCTTTATAGAGCGGGTGCATATGTCGAACGCCTTTTTGGCGCTAGACGATTTTGGCAGCGGCTTATCGTCGTTCGCCTACCTCAAGCAGTTCAAGGTTGATTATCTCAAGATAGACGGCAGATTCGTAAAGAATATCGACAAGGACAAATACGATTGCGCCGTCGTGGAATCGATGGTGCAGATTGCGGGGGCATACGGGCTTAAAACCGTAGCCGAGTTCGTATGCAACGAGGCGATCTACGATATTGTGCGAAACATGGGGGTTGATTACGCGCAGGGTTACGCCTGCCACATTCCGGAGCCGCTAATCAATCTGATCCGTACTGAAAAGGATGTTAATGGGAAAAACAAGCAATAGGTTTTTAAGCGCGGTAAAGGCGAGAGAGCCAAAATGGGGCGCGGTTAGCTCGACGTTGTTTTTCGAGCTATGCCCTCTGCCCCTATGCGTTACAAGGGCGAGAGACGGGTTGATTATCGCCTTCAACGACGCTTTTGTCAACCTCGCCAATATGAGTAGGGACGATCTACTAAAAACCAATACTATGGCGTTTGGCGTTTGGCGCGACGAATCGGCGAGGTTGGATTTTGTCGATAACGTTGTGAAAGACGAAGATCAGTCTAGCATTATCGTAGATAAAAACAAAGACGGCGTTTTTAGTTATTATAAAATACGCTCCGCGCCAATCGTCGTAAATATGGAGCAGGCGATAATCTCGTGTTTGTCCGAAGCGACCGAAGAGGTTGTGACGAGATCTCGTTGCGAGAGGACGGCTAAACGTTTTGAAGAGCTTTCCGACGCGATGCGCGACTGCTATTTTTGTTGCGATATAAGCGGACGGTTTACCGATCTGAACATCGCGATGTGCATGTTGCTGGGATATAGCGAAAACGAGCTACTCTCTTTAACGTTTAACGATATATTGTCCTCCGGACGCTATTGGCGGGATATAGAGACGCTTTACGCGCAGACCTATAATCTTGTCTATGCCGAAACGATAGAGCAAGAGTGGCTAAAAAAAGACAGAACCGTCGCGCACATAGAGGTTTGCCTGTTTGTTTTAAAAAACGGCAAGGGGGAACCGAGCGGGTTTTGGGGCGTGGCTAGAGAAACTAGCGCGTATTCGGCAAGCGAAAAGACGTCTAAGCACGGTTTATACAGCGATCAATTGACGGAACTTCCAAACCGCGCTTGGCTTACGGAGCGCTTGAATAGAATGATCAGACGTTCGCGCATCGCCAAAGAGAAGATCGCGATCCTGCTTGTCGATATACACCGCTTTAGGCTTGTCAACGACGCTTACGGCTATGGTTTTGGCGACGCGGCGCTTAAAGAGCTGGCAAACCTAACGGACTCCTTGCTTAGAACTACGGATCTGCTCGCGCGCTTTGACGGCGATAAGTTTATGGTCGTAGTCGGATCGCAGCCGATCGAGCGCGGCGTTTTAAGCGTGTTGAGAAGATTCTTAAAAATGTTCGGCGAGCCCATCGCGATAAGGAATCAGAAAATCAAACTTTCGGCGCGTATCGGCATAGGCGTTTTCCCCGCCGACGGCGAGGACGTAGAATCGTTAATTAAGCGCGTAGAAGAGACGCTAAGCAAGATCGTTATTAAAAACGAAAGCGTGTTCCGGTTTGTTTCCGACGAGCTAGACGCGAAAGTTCACGATCGATTTCACGTAGAAAAGATGCTTTCAAACGCTATTTTGTCCGATCAGATTATCGCTCGCTATCAACCGATCAACGCGTTTTTGCCCGACGGCGCGTATTATATAGTCGGCGCGGAAGCATACGCTAGATGGTCGCAACCTACGGGCGAACTTTCGCCAAATCATTTTATGGAGATAGCCGACGAGCTTGGCGCGTCGGCGGGCATTGATCGCAAAATATATGAAATCGCGTTAGGCGATCTATCGGAGTGGATTAAAAACGGTCTGGAAATTAAGATCACAATCAATCTTTCTCAAGGTTCGCTAGAGGATTCCACTTTCGCGAAATGGGCGATCGCGTTAGCCAAGAGCAGGAATATCGATCCTAAAATGATATGTTTCGACGCGCGTTATAACTCGTTGGTTTGCGACAAGCAATCGGTATATAAAACCGTTTCCGAGTTATGCGCCGCCGGATTTGATTTCTGCGCGGACGATTTTGGCGAAGAGACGTCGCTGTTATCTAGGCTAAAAAAGTTGGGCGTGAGCGCCGTGAAGGTTGCGCCTAAGCGGTTGCGCTTCATAAAAGAAGAGGGGTATAACTCGCTGCAATCCATAAAGATGTCGGCGCGTTCGATAGGGCTTGAGTTGCGCGTCGCCGGCATAGAGGACGAATCGTTGGAGCGCAAGGCAAATGAAGCGGGAGCGCAACTAAGGCAGGGTTTTTTATACGCGAAGGCTATGAGCGCGGAGGAGATTGTTAAATACGCGCGGGAGCAAAGACTTAAATGAGTTTAGCCTCGCAGCGCCTTTCTCCGCGTATCTGGCGCAGAACGCCGATCGGCAAATGGCTAAAGGCGATTCCGCGCAAAAAACAGCTTCAAGGAACTTGGCTACATAGAAAGCTAGGCGATAAGCTGCTAAGAACCGAGTATTGGGAGCCAAGTAAGGAGTCGATCGCTAAAGGTTTTGCGATCGGCTCTTTCTGGGCGATGATCCCTATGCCCTTTCAAATGATTCCAAGCGGGATATGCGCCGTTTTTTTACGCGCGAACGTGCCGTTAGCGTTACTAGGCGTTTGGATTACCAATCCGATTACGCACCCCTTTATCATCGCTTTTCAGCTATGGTTTGGCGAATGGCTGTTAAACGCGCCAAGCTCGTTAAGCGTTTTGCAAAACGAAGGGCTTTTGGCGCTGCTTCGCCACGCGCCCGCGCCGATTGTAACGGGCGCGCTGGTCTGCGCTCTGATCTGGTCTGCCGTCGGCTTTTTTATCGCGCGGTTTTGTTACGACGTAGCAGTCAAAACGATTGTGAAATCCTACGAAAAGCGGCGTCAAAAATGAGGTTTTTTATCCTCGCGTTTTACGCCGCGTTTCTGTGCGGGTGCGTAAGTTTTAACGAGTGCGGCGTCTCGTCGCGCTACTATAGCGACTGCGTGGAGGGCTACGACGCGCAAGGCGTTTATTTCAAGAAATGCCCATACAACAACGTATATGATCGCTGCGACAAAAAAGAGGAGATAGATTTAGAGGATTGTCTAAATTGCAACTAAATTCGCGCCTCGCCGAACTATCGCGAGCGATCGAGGCGCTTAATCCGAGCGCGCTAAGCGTAGAGATTGGCGACGTAATAGAGATTACGACCGCCGATCGGCAAAACTACGAGCCTCTGGCGCGATCGTTGAAGCCTTGGCGTAAGGGAGCGTTTAAGATCGACGATCTTTTTATCGATAGCGAGTGGAGAAGCCACGTTAAATATAATCTGATCGCCGCGCGTCTGGATTTGGAAAACAAAAGCGTGTTGGATCTAGGTTGCAATAACGGCTATTATCTGTTTAGAATGACGCAAAAGAAACCTAAAGAGC
Source organism: Helicobacteraceae bacterium (assembly GCA_031258155.1). Classification (NCBI taxonomy): domain Bacteria; kingdom Pseudomonadati; phylum Campylobacterota; class Epsilonproteobacteria; order Campylobacterales; family Helicobacteraceae; species Helicobacteraceae bacterium. The sequence continues at coordinate 10,692 of JAIRNH010000053.1, forward strand.
TGTTTGGCTTCGATCCGAGCGAGCGTTGTTTTCTGCAGTTTTCGTTTATCAACCGGTTTTTGAACGCGCCGATTACCTATCTGTTAAAAGGAACGCAAGATTTGGGCGGTTTTTCGGAGCGTTTTGACACGATCGCGTGTTTAGGCGTTCTGTATCACAGAAGCGATCCGATAGGGACGTTGAGAGCGATTAACGGCGCGCTTAGAAAAGGCGGCGAGTTGATTCTGGATACGTTGATTATCGAAAGCGGCGAAAGCGTCGCGCTTACGCCGATTGATCGCTACGCCAAAATGCCGAACGTATGGTTTATTCCAAGTTTGAAAGCGCTGGGCGCGTGGTTGGATAGAACTAAGTTTGCCGATATAGAGACGATCGCGATTAAGCCGACGGACGCGAACGAGCAGCGCAAAACCGATTGGATCGACGGCGAGAGTCTGGGCGATTTTCTCGATCCGCGCGACGATAGGCGAACGATCGAAGGTTATCTAGCGCCTATACGCGCCTATGTCCGCGCCGTAAAACGATAAAAGGAGACAAAGATGGCAAACGAGCCTATTGAAAACGAAGAATCCGTCGAAGAGGACGTTTTAGAGCGCGTCGGAATCGATCAAGAAAGTTTAGATCTTAGAACATATAACTTAATCAATCAAGTTATGTGCGGATACGTCGAGGATATTAAAGACGGATACGCCAAAACGCGTTTTATCGCCGTCGAAGACATGAGCGTCGATAAACGCGGACTGATTCATTCGGGCTTTGTCTTTAGCGCGGCGAATTTCGCGGCTGCGGCTGCGGTAAATAAATCAAACGTTATTACGGCGACGGCGCGTTGCAATTTTTTAGCGCCGCTAAAGATCGGCGACGAGGTCGTCTTTGAGGCGAACTCGCTACAAACCGCCACCCGCAAACGCACCGTAACCGTAACGGGGGCTATCGGCAAAATTAAAGTGTTTGACGGGGAGTTTTCATTGGTTATAACCGAACGCCACGCGCTTAGCCTAAATATAATAGATACTTAAACGGCGCCTGCTTTGCGAAGGAGCGCGCGGCGTTAAGCGAAAACGCTTCGCGCTAAGACGATCTGGCGCGACGGCGATAAAAATCGTCGCCAACGATCGTAACCGCGATGCGTTTACGCGGTTTTTCGCCCTGCCCAAATCCGCGTTTGCCGCATAAAAACAAAGCGCGATCGGCGTATGCCGTAGAAACCCGCTTTATTCAAAAGAACAGATAAATTGATGAAAAATTAAGCGCTTATTCGCGAACTATCTTTAAGCAAATAGTTGTATTATTAGCTCCGATATTCAATCCCAAAATCAGGAGTTTAAGATGTTTAAGCAACCGATTAAAGCCTTGGCTTTGGCTACGGCTTTATTTACGCCCACATTGGCGGACGACGGCGTTCCAAACGCGGAAAACAACGCGATCGACGACGTAAATCGAACGTCGGCGGGCGTTTCGGACGACGACGCAAGAGTGTTGGACGAAATCGTCATAACCGACCAAACGGGGGGGGGGGGGGGATTTGCAGCCTCAACGCGATCTATAACCGACGCGCTTCGATCTAATTCAAAAATCCAATACCAGCAGAACGCCAGAAGCGCTGGGCGCGGCGGCGAGATAGCGCCTCCAAAAATCTCCATTCGCGGCTCGCAACACTATGAGAACAACTTTCTGATAAACGGCGTTGGCAACAACAACAACATAGCCCCGGGCGGCATGGAAAGCAACGATCCAACGGGCTTTGCCTCCGGCGAAGCGCAGTCGATCTTTGTCGATACCAGCCTTGTGGAAAGCGTCGAGGCTTACACCGAAAATATCTCCGCCGAATACGGCGGCTTTACGGGCGGCGTGGTGGACGCTAAGCTGAAAGACGCGCGCACGGACAGATGGCATATTATGGCAAACCTCAGATATACCGAGGACGGCTGGGCAAAGTTTCATCTGAACGACGCGCAGAAAGATATAGAGTATCCCACCAACGAGAGCTATCAGCCGGAGTTTAATAAATACGACGGAGCGCTTTCTTTGGACGGTCCTATAAACGACAATCTAGGTCTTATGCTAAGTTACGGGCGGCAATACTCGAAAATCCCCCTGTATTCAGGATATAATCTGGTAAATCCCGACGGTAGCGCGTATAAAGAAAAACGGACGCAATACAGAGAAAACGAGAACTATCTAGTTAAGCTAAATACTGCGGGGTTTGACGGCTTTGAAGCCGATCTAACCGCGATCTACGCGCCATATACGCAATCGCTTTTCAGGGCAAACGTAAAAAATTCGGATTACGACGTTGAAAACGGCGGGCTTGACGTTATTCTTAATACGAAAAACGCGCTTAGCTTCGGCGTACTCAAAAACGCGGTAAGCTATAAGCATATGCATACGGGTATAAACAACGCCGAATATTACGCTTATACTTGGCGAACGACTCCAACGGGCGCGATAAATTGGAGTAGCGGAACTAACGCTCAAGAGGGATCGAGGGGCAACTCCGATATAACAAAATCGGATATTGGTATAAAAAGCGTTTTGCATCTTGACGATATAGACGCCAGCGAAACATCGCACGCAATTAAACTCGGCGTAGAAGCCGAATATACCAAAGCCAAATTAGACTTTGACGGCGGGATTACTTTTCAAAATCCAGAATTAAACGCTTCGGCGGTCGGCTCTAAAGAGGACGGCATAATCGCGGGCGAGCAATACGCGAAAACTAAATATGAATACGGGGCGCTCGAGCGATCAAAGGACTACTATACGGCGGCTCTGTTTGTGGAAGACGAGATAGCGATCGATAGATTTACGTTGCGTCCCGGGTTAAGAGTTTCCACCGATAGTTTAACGGACAATGTGGACGCGGCTCCTAGATTATTTGCCAACGCAGATATTTTTGACGACGGATTTTTGAATCTATACGGCGGATACAACCGCTATTACGGGACGCAGATATTAGCCTACGCGGTTTATGCCTATCAGGCGGATAGCTATACTCGCGCCGCGTACAACGCGCCGTGGGTTCTTGGAACGGCTTATCCTTCGATCTACGAGTATAAACACCTGAAAACGCCCTATTCGGACGAGTTCGCTGCGGGGACTTCCGCGAACGTAGTCGATACGCTGTTTAAAATAGAGTACGCAAACAGAAAGTATAGGGATCAAATTAAAGCAAAATATACATACGGCGTTTTGGGTCCAACCACGTTTGATTACTTGAATACAAACGATGGCAGAACGGATTATTGGGGAGTTACGCTAAGCGCGTCGAAAAGCTACGATATAGGCGGATCAAGGCATATATCCGAGTTTTCCGCGACGCGATCGGACACAAAAAGCAACATTGTAGGGCTAAAGGGATTCGGCTCAACCGTGCGTTCTCACGGAGCTAACGCGGTATCGCCCACCCACGTAACCTATAACGGCGAATTAAAACTACTCGACGATCTGCCCGCCTCGCAGTTCAACTCCCCATGGGTTGCAACATACTCGCACTTGGCGCAAATAGGCAACTCCTTGCGCGTAAGCGGCGTGGCGTTTTATCAAAAAGGCGGTAAGGGATTAAGGCTACTTTCTAGCGCTGGAGGAGAAAACGATCCAAGCGGTTTGCAAACAAGAGTTTTTGAAACCAAAAACTACAGAGACGTTTTTAACGTCGATCTGGCGGCGCATTACGATGTAAAACTCGGCGAGCATATATTAACGTTTGGCGTGGAAATACTTAATCTGCTAAATCGCAAAAACGATGCGAGCGGAACGGGCAATTCTGACTCGTTCAACACGACATACATAGACGAATACTCGATGGGCAGACAGTTTTACGCCAGTCTTAGATACGAGTATTAAGATATAAGCGCGATCGCTTGAAAAGATTTCGCGTTAAGAAGCTCTTATACTATATTCACTTGGTATTAGGGCTTGCATTTTGCGTAACGATTACTATCGTCGGCGTAACCGGAGCGTTATACTCATACGCCGACGATATAAGAGATTACGAGCGGGCGAAATATCTAAGCGCCCGCAAAACGACGGACGCTAAAGCGCTAAGCGTCGAAGAGATAAGCGCGAGATTTTTAGCGCAAAAACCGAGCGCGTCGATTAGGTTTTTCAGCGTTAGGAACCTGAAAGGGGATTTAAACCAAGTCGGCGTGTCCGCTTTTGAAAACGGCGGATTTAGCTACTATGAGGTAAACCAATACACGGGCGAAATAATCACGAACGGCTTAATAAGCGATAAGTTTTTTACCGCCGTAATGATATTTCATAGGTTTTTGAGTTTTGACGGGGTAAGCGCCGTTGGCAAACAGATAGTCGCCGCAACGACGATAGCCATTATGGTTTTGGCGATCGGCGGGTTTTTACTCTATCTGCCGACGCTTAAAAGACGTCTGTTTAAGAGTTTGCGAATAGAGTTTGAAGCTAAAGGTTATAAGTTTTTATATCAACTTCACGCGGTAGTCGGGGTTTTTACGCTTGTTTTTGTCGCGGTAATGTGTTTAACGGGGTTGTGGTGGTCTTATGAATGGTATAGAAATCTTTTAGTTTCTCTTGCTGGATCGGATAACGCGATCCGCGCGAGAATGGAGCGTCGGGAGATGGCAAGCGGCGATCCAAAGGAGATGCAAGAGACTTTCGATATAGCAAAAGAGATCGTAAGCGGTTACCGATCGTATTTTATTCGCGTCCCGTTTAAGGATATGCCCTACGAATTATCATATGCGAACGCTCGATACGGCGCTTATAATATGTTAAAAATTGACGTTCAAAACGCTAAGATTGTCTCCAAGGAGTCGTATCAAGACAAAACAATCGGGCAAAAGCTCATACAAAATATATACGCCCTGCACAGCGGGCAGTTTTTCGGCGAGATTGGCAAGGCTTTATGGGCGCTATCCTCGCTTGCTATGGCTCTGTTTAGCGTCAGCGGCGTTATGATGTATTACAAAAAAATCAAAAACCGCCGAAAAAACAGAAACGTTTCGCCGCGCCGCGCAAAGCGCGGCGTTCTTTTTCAAGCAGTGGGGAACTTGGGGGTCGGACGGCGCTAAAAGGAACAAATGCCCTAACGGCAAACTGCTCGCGGGCGAAATCGTTCAGCAACTACCGACGGATAGCTCGTTGTTTGGCTGATTTGGATGCAAAAGCGAGTTTCAGCGAATTTCGCTTCGCCCCTTCCAAAACCCAATCAGATAACAAAACCGCGCGCATGTTATAAAAGCTAAAATCTTTTCGAGATAAATGGACGCTTACCATAAAGCAATCGCGAGCGATCACATTAGTTAAACGCGACGAAAATACAAATACGAAAAACAATGAGCGGCGCTAACGCCAGAATAGATCGACCTATAGCGCTCGGCGTGAAAAACCCGTAAAAAAAGAGCGTCCCGCATAGATCGATCCATATCGTCGCAACGCCGGTAAATACGCGTTACGAGCGGGAATAAACGAAAGGAGTTTTTGTGCAAACAATAAATACCAGCATAGTCGGTTTATTCTCGGGTTTTGCCGCGACCGAATATATCAACTAGACAACGGAGAGCTATGGCGCCAAACTTCAACAGACATTAGTTCCGCCGCCAATATTAATCCTAACGCGATTATTAAAATCTCTAGCGGCAACGCCGTTATGACCGTTGAGGGAGAGGGGACGATAGAGGTTGAAAAGTTACCGTTCGGCTAGACGCGTTTAATCAATCCGCCCTCTGGCGGGATTTGCGGCGGGATGTTGCTCTCCCCGCCGCGCAATCTCCCCTAAAATCTCCGCTTTCACAAGCCTTCGAGGAGTCGATCGAAAGGTCGACTCCCCGTTTTTTTTGCGCTATAATTACGATGGGACGGGGTGGATGCCTCGCGCGCGCGGTTCGTATGCGCTTGGTTTGCCTGATAACTCGAAAAAAGCCCGCGAGCAGTCAAGCCTTATATCGCATACGGAGAGGGCGTTATTTCGCCGCCCGCTTAAACCTCTCAAATTGGCAACACGGTTTGTTTTTGCGGCGGGCATACGCTGTAAACTTTAACAATAAAATAGTTGGTTTCCGATATTTCTAACATATCGCGGTTAAAATAAACTTCCGTCCTCATGTCGGCGTCTAAGCTATCTCCGGACAAAATGCTAAACTCTCTATCCCTTAGCTTTTTCAGCCAGTCCTCGTCAAGTATTTTTGCCTCTATAGTTTTGTCGTGTATGATTGTCCACTTGCTGTCGCCAACCAAATCGGGCTTTTTAATTCTGAACTTAGATCGCGTTACAGAAGTACGCCACTCTATTTCAGGCAAATCCTTCGGATCGTAAATATACGGCGAATCTACCTTGTAGGTTTCGCCTTTAATAACAAATGTGGGCGGCGCGGCGAATTTCGAGGCAGACTCGCTAATGCCACTCATAGCTTTTAACAGTTTTTCTTTATTGAGCTTATATCCCATCTGTTTTAATTCGCCTGCCTCCAATTCGCTCGCGACCAACTCAATCGCTTGATCCGCTTTTTGTCGGTTGTTTAATTTGCTTACGCCTGATAGTATAAAAATTAAGCTTTTCTTTAGCCCAACCAGCAAATCGCCTAAAAGAGTTCTGGGGTCTAAAGCGTATCCCCTAAGTTTATCGTCTGGCATTTTCGTGATGATGTCTACAAGCCAAACTCTCAGGGAACCTTCCGATATTTTTTCAATAATGGCGTTTGTGGCTATATTAGTTGAAAACGACTGCGCGATAGCGTCGTTTAGATTGTCTATGGACTTGAAAAATTCGGATATTTGCTCAAAGACTTTCGCGGAGCCCGCGGTCTTATCGTATTCAACGTGAACCTCGTAAGCGTCAGCTTTGTTCATATCAAACCCTTATAATGTTCGCTTATTCTAAAGCAAATTTCCTTACGATAAAAGCGCGACAATAGTTTTAGATGATTGCGCGCTAGCGCTTTGCGCTTGATCGCGTGAAAACCCGCGCTATAATTTCGGCGGGACGGGGTGGATGCCTCACGCGCGCGGTTCGTATGCGCTTGGTTTAACCGATCTTGTAAAAATCCCTCAAGCGGTTACTCCTTATATCGCATACGGGTCAAGCGTTATTTTTTCTTACCTTCTAGCGCTTTGCGTAAAATCCCCTGTAAATCCTCGTCTATCTCCCGCGCTGTATTCGCCGCCAGATCGCCGTCCTCGTCGATCGGAAAAAACGGACGCGCCGGTATTAAGCTATTTTTCACGCTTCCATATTGATGGACGGCCGGGTAAGGGTATCCCTTTGCGCTCATTGCGGTCGTGCCAATCACCCGCTCGCCTTCGCCTACCTTTCGGCTGATGATTTTCTTTAGGTTGCCGCCGCGCTCCAATATCTTTTTCTTGCCGTATTTCTTTTTTTTATGTCTGGCGTATTCGGGATTTAAGCGCTTCCATTTTGCGCCGGTAAAAGGGCTTGCCTCTTTAGTTAGCGCGCGCCTTGTAGCATTGCCTATAACGGAGGTTATCCTAGCGGCTATAGCGTTTGCGTTGGTTACTTTGATTAGCTCCGCTAATGTGCGCCGTAATCTATCCATACCTTGTATTTCTATGCCGCTTGACATTTTTGCTCCTTCGCGCTAAAATTACGTAAGAAGCGCGGCGTAAGTCTCAAAGCGGGAGAGCGGCGTTTGGTAAAACATACGCGTGGTGCGGGTCTTCGATAACCGCCGTCGCGCTTCCCTCAATCTAAGCTCCCATAGATTAACTCGTATCTCGGCTCTTTCAGATTATGCTTTTCTACGATACCGGAGCTTACTAGCGTATTTCTGCGCGACGCGATTTTTGTTCTATTTTCGACCAAAACATAATTTACCTTCACAATCATTTTCGCGTTTTTACTCCCCGCAACGTCAAAAACATATAGGATATTTTCAAACTCTTTATCCCATAATACGGCTTTAGGGTTTTTTAAATAGTAAGGAATGCGTAACATTTGCTCCATAGAGAGCGCGGCTTCTCTTATAGTCTTCTCTTTTCTTGTTCCGTGTCCAAACTTCTCTTTAGTAATTACAATTATTGCGCTTAGCGGGACTTTACCTTTTTTCGCAAAATAATCAAACTCTCTTATACCCATAGCGCCGACCGCGATTGTCTCTACAGGGCTTTTACTCCCTATTCGCTCGCCTTTATCGTCGTAAAATAGTTTTGCCCACTCCCTATACGCCTTATCATCTACGCTCTCCCTCGCCGCCTCCAATACTTTGGCAACGTGCGATCTAGCCCAATCTTGCCCCCACTCTCCTTGTTGCGTATTGCGCAGAGCTTTAATCGCTCTGCTATACGCGCCGTCGGTTACGCTAACTAGCGGGTCGGTTGCGCCTACGTTGTAACCCCAATCTTTGTCGTTATTAGGCGCGTAAGGATGATCTAGCTTATAGCCGCCGCTCTTTGCCTGCCGCTCGGTTAGGCTTATTACATCGCATTTGCAGTTCCACGCGTTCGGCGGATACCATGTATTCCAAAACGGATCGTCTCTATGATATACGCGATTGTGCAAAGCGGCGTGCGACGCTCTTGTGTTCTCTAGGAGCGCGGACTTATACGCCCAATAGGGCGCAAGCTCGTCCTCCGCCAGCTCTTGCCTACGAGCTACCATATAGGCTACGCGGTCGTTTGTGGCGAATATAGTTTTTAGCCGCCTCGCGCCAACTAAATCTAATTGGTTTAAAGTAATTCGCCCACTCCCTTCCTCTCTCTTGCGTCCTTTCTTAATTTTAGCTTAGCTCTATCTCTCTCTTTACAATTATCTTATATTTGCCTATTATTTAATCATACATATTTCTTTAATCCGCGCTACGCTTTCTAATCTTAAACAAGGAGTTCCTATGTTTCTTCGTTTCTTCGCGCTTCTTGCACTTTTTTGCAATCTTCTTTTTGGAGTCGTTAATATCAATACCGCCGACGCTAAAGAGTTATCCTCTCTAAAAGGTATTGGAACGGTTAAAGCCGAAGCGATTATCGAGTGGAGAAACGCCAACGGCTCTTTCAAGTCAATCGACGAGCTAACTCAGGTTAAGGGTATCGGAGAAAAGACGCTAGAGGCTATCAAAGACGAGATTAGCGTAGAGGACAAGAGCGATAAGTAGCGTTTGCGATAGAGAGCGGTTTTGTAGTTTGGCTATAACGCGCAAACTATAAGCCAGCTCTCTTCTAAAGCGACTTTCAAATACGACTAGCGAAGGTTGTCTCTAATCTAGCGTCTGCGTTTTTTTTGCGTCGTTGAGTGTGATCAGAGCAGCGATTTTCAAAGCCGCTATATGCGCTTTGGCTTTTGACTCCGCCATGCCTATATTTTTTGTTCTTAGCAGACGCACAAATAGCGCGCCGCTATTTTGCTCCGATCTTAATTGGAGGCGTAGATAGCGGCGAAACTTGGCAGTATTACGCGGATGGAGCGTGGACGACCTATAGCGGAGATATAACCGACAAGGAGGCGATCTACGCCGTAGCCAACGACAGCGCCACGCTTAACGCGCTAGGCGAAGCAGACGTCGCGTTACTAATCCCGCCCGAAACGCTAGTTAAGCGTATTAGATTTTTAACGCTCCTTACGCAAGAGACTTTACAAAGCGCGACAATAACGCGATCCGTAAGCGTAGAGAGTATGCGCCGCGGACGATACGAGAGCGTTCCCGCCGCTCAATTTAGCGAAACGGTTAGCTTTGGCAATTTGGCGATTAAGTATATAGGCACAGCCGCTCTGGCAGAGCTACGGCTACTTATTAGCGTAAGCGAGGGCAAGAGGTGAGACGGAAAGAGGGGCGCAAGGGCTACGCTTCGCCTTGCATTTGCTTCCACGCGCCGCGGACGGCATATATGGTTACCGCAAGGAGTAGCGCGAATATTGGCAACGGTAAATTAGGCATAGCTAAAAACATAGGCATATTATGGCAGACCAAGAATTAAAAGTCAAGATAAGCGTCGATCCCGATACGGGCGCGCTAAAGATTGTTAGAACCGAGCTCGATCTGATAAATCGGGACGCGAAAAACGCGGGTAAAGGGATAGAGAGTTTAAGTCTGCTATTTTGCTTAGCGCTCGCCTTGTAGCTTTGCCTATAATAGCCGTTATCCTATAGCGGCTATGGCGTTTGCGTCGGTTACTTTGATTAGCTCCGCTAATGTGTTGCGGAGTTTATCCATACCTTGTATTGTTATGCCGTCGCTTGACATTTTTGCCTTTCGTTGCTATTATTAACGCAAGATTTTGGCTCTTACGCCAGAGGTAGAGCGGCGAGTCTGTAAAGGTTTGTGCTGTCGCAAGGATCGAAACTTGCAGAGCCAAAATCTCACTCACCGCTTCAGATCGCCTTCAATTATCTCGTAATCGACGCTATTTAGGTTTGCTGTCGGCGTTTTACCCGCCGTTACGATCGTATTACCTTTTTTGTATTAAGTTAAGCAGGATAGTCAAGTCAATAATTAACCTCTATCGCTATTTAGGATTTATAGGCTACGGACGCGGCATACGGGCGGTCAACACGCAAGCGAAAAGGCGGCGTTGATAAGCAAACTAAAGACGGACGAGCGTGCCCCTCGCAAGCGAGGGGGGCTAACCCTTTGCTATTAAATCGGCGATAATGTCGCCCATTTCAGCGGTATTGACTTTGCCATGCGCGCCAAAAGCGGCTATATCCGGCGTGCGATAGCCAAGTTTCAAAGCCTCTTTGACGGCTTTTTCTATCCGTTTTGCCGCGCCTTTTTCCCCGATCGCAAACTCGCACAGCATCGCGGCGCTCAAAATGGCGGCGATCGGATTTGCAATCCCTTTGCCCGCTATATCGGGCGCGCTTCCGTGTATCGGTTCGAAGATTCCGCCTTTTGCGCCCTGACTAGAGCTTGGCAACAAACCTATCGAACCGCTAATCATACTCGCCTCGTCGCTCAAAATATCGCCGAAAAGATTGCCCGTAAGGATCACGTCGAATTGGCGCGGATTGCGGACTAGTTGCATCGCCGCGTTATCCACATACATATGAGAAAGCTCCACTTGCGGATAATCTTTTGCGACGCGCGTTACGACCTCGCGCCAAACCTGACTAACCTCCAACACGTTGGCTTTATCGACCGAACAGAGCTTTTTACCGCGTCGCATAGCCGCCTCGAACGCGACTTTAGCGATCCGCTCGATCTCCATCTCGCTATAGACCATCGTGTTCCAACCGCGTTTGTCGTCTCTGCCGCGCGGCTGACCAAAATATATGCCGCCGACAAGCTCGCGAACTACAAGCAGATCAACGCCGCGAATAACGTCGTCTTTAAGCGGACTTGCGTCGATCAGCACGTCAAAAACCCTGACGGGGCGCAGATTAGCAAACGCGTCAAGCCCTTTGCGAAGAGCGAGCAGACCCGTTTCCGGACGCAGATCGCGCGGCAGATTATCCCATTTTTCGCCGCCGATCGCGCCAAATAAAACCGCGTCGGCGTTTTTGGCGCCTTCAAGCGTCGCTTTTGGGAGCGGCTCGCCTACCGCGTCGATCGCCGCGCCGCCCATCAGATATTCGTCGTATTTAAGGCTAAACCCCTCTTTTGTAGCCGCCGCGTTAAGCGATTTTCGCGCCTCGCGTATGATTTCAGGACCAATGCCGTCGCCGCTTATAACCGCAATGCCGTAAGTTTTCGCGCCGTTTTTTCGCTCAAGTTGTTTCATGGCGCGGATTTTAACAACGCGGCGCTTGAATTATTTATTTAACAGTAGTTAAAATACCAAAACAAAAGCCTAAGATGGAGGGATTTAGCATGTCGATTCTTGCTCGGCTCACCGTTTTTCAAAGATTCTTGTTTGTGATGCTTATCGGAGGAGGCGAGCTTGTAGTCGGCACGCTTGTGGGAGTGTTCGGGACTTATCAGGGCGGCGCTTCGATTGAAAAGATTATAGACGAGGCGATTATACCGCTGGAGAAACTCAGAACGCAAATCGAGGACGCGCAAAAAAACGCGATCGACCCCACCGTTATAAGGATACTTGAAGAGATAAAGAAAGAAAACGAAGATTTCTCCAAGCATGGCGAAGATCTTGCCAAAAAAGAATACGACGATTTGCTGACTACGCGGATTTTTATGATTGCGGCTGGCGCTTTTGGCGTGCTGTTTATCGTTTTTGTCGCGTTGATCGTCGCGATTTCAATTTTACGATCGCTTCGCGCTTTAGACGAAATAAACTCGTTTGGTTCGGATTTGACAAGGCGGTTGAAAACTGAGGGTAACGACGAGATCGCGAGGGCGGCGAAGTCGATCAACGCCTTTTTAGAGATGACGCGCAAATCGATCAGCGACGCGGAACAGAACGCGATTGAAAACGCAAAAATATCCGAGTTGCTACATATCGGCGCGGAACGGATCAACGCCTGTTCAAGCGACGAGTTTCAGCGCGTCGTAAGCGCGGAGCAAAAGGGTAACGCGGCGAAAGCGACGCTCGATCTGCTTAACGATCGGCTTTTGATCGGCGCGAACGCTCTTAGCGATTCGAGACGGATCACCAAAGAGGCGCGAGAAAAAATGAGCGATCTGTATAAAGCGGCAAAAATATCGACGCACGGCATAGAGGAGTTTGGCGACAGACTACGCGATCTGGTTTCGCAAGCCGAACAAACGCGCTCCGTTCTAAACGCGATAGGCGAGATCGCCGATCAGACAAATCTTTTGGCTCTTAACGCCGCGATCGAGGCGGCGAGAGCGGGCGAACACGGACGCGGCTTCGCCGTCGTCGCGGACGAAGTGCGCAAGTTAGCCGAGCGCACGCAAAATAGCCTAAGCGAAAGCTCGGTTACGATCGGCGTTATCACGCAGACAATCGAAACGCTTAGCGACGAAACGAAGAAAAATTCCAAACAAGCCGAAACGTTAAGCGAGTTAGCTGAAACGGTAAACAATAATCTAAGCGAAGCCTTAAACGGCGTGGAGAGCGCCGCCGAGATAGCAAACGAAGCGGCTACGAAAAGCAAGGAGACGGCGCAGAATATCTTGGAGCTTACCGATCTTGTTAAAACGATCAGCGATCTCTCGCAAGAGAATCAAAAAACCGTGAAAGCGATTGAAAGCGAGAGCTTGAATATGCGGGCATTGGGCGATAAACTTGGCAAACAACTATCGCGCTTTACTACTTAAGCGCGTTTGTCGCGGCGATTCAGCCGTTCTATACCCTTAATTCTGGGGCGACGTTATAACCGCGTCGATAATACGGCAATTGAATTATCCGTGTTTTTAAGGTCGCCTACGATTTTAAAACAAGGCGCGATCGCGCTTAAAGCGCTCGCAGGTTATGCTACGCAAAACTTTCTAAATCCTTAAATAAAGATCAATGATGAATATCAATAAATCTTCTCTCTCTCTCTCTCTCTCTCTCTCTCTGCTAAGCTAAAAACTCTTTTCAAATCCATTTTTGGCTTCGCTACGCCAAAAGAACGCTCCGAAATCTCCAAACATTACCGTCCCGATATTGACGGGCTTAGAGCCTT
>JAIRNH010000054.1 GCA_031258155.1 Helicobacteraceae bacterium
AGCTTGAAGGCGTCGTCGTAAAAATTGTAGAGTTTGGACTGTTTGTCGAATTACCGGACGGATCGCAAGGGCTTATTCATATCTCCAAAGTCGGAGCCGGCGGCAAGCGGATCGCAAAAATAAGCGATCATTTCAAAGAGGGCGATCGTATTGTAGTTATTTTTGAGGGACAGGACGAGAGAAAAAAGATCGCGCTTAATTTGCGAGATAAGATCGCGCCTAACGCGACTTAAAACGCCCAACCAAACTAGCGGCGCGAGATCGCGATCTAATCATATAACCGTCGATCGCGAATCTAGATCGCCCGCTACATTTTTTGCGCAATTTCGCTTTGTCGCGATGCAAACCTATCGCTATAGGTTATTAGCGCAAAGCGCCTCAAAGAATAAGGCGGGACAGAGAGGCTAAAGCTCTTGATCGCCATTGCGATATTAACTCAGTAACGCCGTTATCGCCCCGCGTATAGATCGATCGCGCCTATCGTTTCGTTCTAATCGCCGCAAGATCGCCCTGCCCTCTAATTTGCCGCTTCGCGAGAAGCGATCTAAACGCTAACGCCGACAGAGCTTATCGAATAGGCGCTAAGACGCTTGGGCGCCTAGCGTTTCTTTTATTCGAGCGCGTTCGCCTATAAAACATCATCGCCCCGCTTACTCCAAACAACGCCATAGACAGAGACGATACGCACCACAAGGCTTTGCCTACCTCTCCGAAAAACTGCCCGCTATGCAGCGCGTAAATATTGGCTATAAACTTCTCGCCTAAAGTTTTATCGTCGTATAGCTCGTAAGATACGATCGCGCCGTCGTTAGGATCGATATTCAAGCGATTAAAACCCCCGTATTGCCGCTCAACGTAAAATATCTCGTATGGATCGCCCTCGAACGGGATTTCAATATAGTAATCGTAACTACCCTCTATAGCCTCTTTCGCCGCGTCGAACGCCTGTTGAAGCTCTTGCGGAGCGGCTTTCGCGTATGTTCGATCTTCCTCTTGCGCATAGACGGGCTTCTCTACTCACGCCAAGTCATACAGCATATCTCTATACCAATCATACGACCACCAAAGCCCCGTTAAACACATCGTCAAAACAAACAGGCAGGTATAAACGCCGACGACGCTATGGAGCTTATACCAAAAGCCGTAACCTTTTGCTTTCAGATCAAGTTTCATATTTCTTGAAAAATTATGCTTTAGCATTGGAATGTAGAAGTAAAGCCCCGTTATCGTCAAAACAATAATCGCTATAGTAGTAGCGGCGACTATATGTCTGCCCGTTGCGTTTTGCGCCTCAAAATCCAACGAAGTATGAAGCAAAACAATCGCCCAAAAGACACGCTCGGCTATAAAGCTATGCTCCGCTATATCGCCCGAATACATGTCGATATGATAAAACGAATATTTGCCGTCGTTAAACGTCGTAAATGTTAAACTCTTCAAATTATCGCCAAGAGTTAAACCTCTTATATACCTAATATCCGCGTCCGGTCGTTGCCGATAGAACCGCTCGCTTAACTCCCGCAAACTCAAAGGTTCGGCGTTTGGTTTATAGCGCGCGCGCAGATAACTCTCTTTTTCATAATTGGTTATAACGTCGGAATACGAATAGAGCGCGCCCGTTACGCCGATTATAACGATCGTAATACAAAACAGCAATCCAACTATTTTATGGATATTGCGCAACTGCCTCTTGAACGATTTAATTTTCATCTCCCGTTAAACTAGTTTGAACTCGTTCCTATGCGCCGCGCCCAATAAACGCATGGAGAGGGAAACGGCGTTTAATCGCTCTAGCGCATAGGAAAAAATCCAAAGTCGCCGCTTCCGCAACAAGAAGCGGCAAAAGGGCTAATACTCGTATTTCACATTAGCGTAGAACTGTCTGTCCATAGCGTAACCTTCAATGTTGCTCGAACTCGTCGAATAGCTGGCGTCGTTTTTACGATTTAGCAGGTTTAATACTTCAACGCCAAGCGTCAGTTTGTTTTCTCCATACTTCAGCGTATAATCAAGGTTTAGATCGACGTTAAAAATATCGCCGAAATGTTTGGATTCATACTCTTTAGTGGTTAAACCGTTGGAATCTTTCAATACGCTATCGCCAATATATTTATACCCGTCAACGCCTTTTTCATATCTAGCGTTTAATCCTAAACGCAAAAAGTCGCTAAGCGCCATATTATGCGCGTAGGTTATCACCCACGGGGCGTTATAATCGGGAGACGGCATCTCTTCGGCTTTTTTTAACGCGCCGTCATAGGTTACGTGCGTTCGAGAATATGACGGATCGTCGGCGCTTGAGAATCTTAACCCGTTCATATTGGTTTTCGCTTCAGAATTAGTAATGGATAACTCTGAAAAATGCCTTGTCGCGCCTAATTCATACTCTTTAGCGGCGCTAATGGTAACGCCCCAATAACTGCTTTTGCCGTCGTTGGTATTATAATACTCCCATAAGCCGGTAGTTACCGCGCTTTTTTGCGCTTGCTTTAGCTGATCTTTGTGCTCTCTATTTACAAAATCAAGCTTAAATAAAGTATCCCATTTTGCCAACGACGAACCTACGCTAAACTCGTCCGAATAGGGCGTTTCTATCCCATCTAGGCTATAAGTTTCATCTCCGCCCCAACCGGGAATAACAACTGTCGCCCACGGGGCGCTAGCGGCGCTTCTTCTGCGCGTATAAGAGCCGTATTCGTAAATGGAGTTGTAAAGCAACAACCCGCCGTAATATCTATTGTAACCGCCGTATAAGTTCCAAACCTTATCGTTGAAAATATCGGCGTTAGCGTATAGTCTTGGCGCTATATCGGTATTATCCGTAACCGTATCTGTAGAGACTCTAACTCCCGGGCGAATAGTAAAGCGATCGACGCCTATACTATCCTCAAAAAACAGAGCCGCCGTTGTATAGCTTTTTTTATTGTCGATCGGTTCATATACGTATAGCGTGCCAGCCCACTGCTCGCCGTCTATAATACCGTCCTCTTTGCTTCCCGTAACGCCCGCGTTGAGTCCGCCGCCGCACCATGAGCCGTCAATGTCGGCGCAGAAGTAATAGGCTTCGTCTCTTTTATATTGCGCTTTGCCAAACTCGGCTTCCGCGCCCGTTTTGATCAAATGGGTAAAAGCGCCTGATTTTATCTCGTCAAAATCAAGAACGCCTTTGTAGATGATAGCGCTTTCAAGAAACTTCTGATCGCCCGTATTACCTTCGCGCGTTCCCCAACCGTTAGAGGTATCCCAATTGGCGTATCCCAGCGTATGTATCCATAAATAATAGTAGTTTGTGTCGCTATCTGCGGCAAACTCGTCTTGTTTATACGCAAGCGTATTTTTAAGCGTAGCGAAATTAAGCGTATTTTTTACGTCCAAAGCGATATTTAATCCGCCGCCCTTTTGGTCGAAATCGCTGTTATATCTCGTTTCGGGATAATACATAGCGGCGGTATAAGGAGCGTATATAGCGGTTAAACTCGCCTCAAGGTTATCTATATTGCGCGTATTAAGCTTAACAAGATAATTATCGTTATCTCTATATTGCGTCCTATGCTCTTTATAGGTTGTCGTAGCCGAGCTGTTTATATCATATAACGACCAAAGCGGTATCTTTGAATGCTGTTTGCTATAGCTTAGCATTAAGCCTAAATGATCGCTTATGGGTCCGTCGGCGGCAATTGCGTATTCGTATTTATTAAACTCGGGCTGATAGCTAATATCGGTGGATTTATCGGTATTTTTCTGATCGTCGGTAAGATGAAACTGCGCCCAATCGTCTTTGGTATAGCGGTATTTAGCCATAAAATGCCATCTGTCCGTTCTAGCGTCCTTTAACTTTGCGTCGATTACGCCTCCCGTAAAGCCGCCGTATTCGGCTGAAATAGCTTGAGAGCGAACGACGACGCTTTCGAGCAAAGAGGGATCGATAAACAGCGATTGCGCCTCGCCCGACATGTTGCTCCAAACGTCTGCGTCAAGCCCGCCCGGGTTTAGGTTGTTGTTGTTGCTTACGCCGTTTATCATGAAATTATTTTCATAATGTTGAGCGCCATAAATAGATATTCTTGGAGGGGCGATCTCGCCGCCTGTCGCGGAACTTCTGAAATTTCTGGAAAATTGAACGCTGGAGTCGGATCGAAGGGAATCGGTTATAGAGCTACTAGGAGCAAAAGCCCCCCCCGCTCGTCGGTTATTAGAATTTCGCCCAGCTTCTGCGCGTCGGAACGATTCAGATCGCTCGCCGCCGCTTGATCGCCAATCGCTTGCGTCTGATCGCTGGCTATCTGATCGCTCCCCGCCTCATTAACCGCCAACCTTTGATCGCCGTCGCCAAGCGCGATCGTCTGCCCGCTCGCCGCCTCATTGACCGCTAACCTTTGTTCGCCGCCGCTAAAAACCAGCGTCTGATCGCCAATCGCCAACATTTGGCTACCGCTTATCTGATCGCCCGTCGCCGTTTGAGCCTTAACCCTTTGCGTCTGATTAAGGACTTGTTCGTCCGCTTGAGCGGATAAAAAGAGAGCCATAGAGAGAACTAAAGCTCTAGTTGCCGTTGATAACATCGGTTTGTCCTTTTTTTTGATTTGATGTTTTTGAAATTATCTATTCCGAACCTATCCCTAACGCTTCTCGCGATCCGTAAGAACCCAAAAGAACAAGAACCGCGTCCTTGTCCTCTCGATCTCCCCCGAACCGCTCTGCGCGCAAGGACATTTGATAGATAAAGTCAAAATCGTTTGCAATTCTAATACGCTTTCCTTAAATTATTATCTTGACGGCGCTGTTTTTTTGAGCGCAAATTGATTTTTTCAAGGTTTTTTATTGATTTTCGCTGTTTCTAACCTCGCGCAAATGGAGAACGGCGAAAAGCGCCGTAAGTTTGCCTTCGCTTTTACAAATCAAGATTAGGCGCGACATTTAATCCGTTTATGCGTGATATAATTCAGGTAAAGGAACTAAGAATGTCCATAATGAAGTTTGATACGTTTAACGTTATCAAAGAGTTGCAAGGCTACGGTTTTGAACCAAGACAAGCCGAAGGAGTTGTGGAAGCGCTAAAGAAGGCTACGGAAGCGGGAAGCGAAGATTTAGCTACAAAAGGCGATCTAGCTATGGTAAGAGGCGAAATTAAAGACCTTGACGCGAAGATCGACAAGGTAGAGCTTTCGCTAAGCGGCAAGATCGATACGCTAAGAGCCGAAATGACAAGCCTTAAATGGATACTTGGCGTTCTTACCGCCGCGGTCTTTTCGCTTGTAGCGAAAGCGTTTTTATTTCCTTAATCCTCGTTTTTAAATCCCGAATAGGTTTGTAACTTATTGTCCTTACGGCGCTTGAAAAACCAAAATCGTATAATGGCGCAAAGAGGAGGAACGCGAAATGAGCAAGACATTGGTAGCGTATTTTTCGGCAAGCGGCGTAACCGCTAAGGTAGCTAGGACGCTGGCTAAGGCGGCAAACGCCGACCTTTACGAAATCAAGCCGAAAACGCCATACGCGCAAGCCGATTTAAATTGGCAAGACGAGAAATCCCGTAGCGCCGTCGAGATGAATAACAAATCCTTCCGGCCGGCTATTGCCGATAAGAACGCAAACGTCGCCGCTTACGAGGTTGTATTCGTCGGCTTTCCGATTTGGTGGTATATCGCGCCGACTATCATCAACACGTTCCTTGAAAGTTATGACTTTGCCGAAAAGACCGTCGTGTTGTTTGCTACATCCGGCGGTAGCGGCTTTGGTAATACCGTAGAGAACTTGAGAGATAGCGTCCCCGCTTCGACCGTCGTCAAAGAGGGAAAACTCCTAAATGGCGAACAGACAAAGGAAGGCTTGGCGGCATGGGTCGCGAGTCTTAAAATTTAATACTTTTTTGACTATTTCTCGCGGCGGCGAAAAGAATATGCGCGTTTATATTGTTTTATAAGATTTTATAGTTTTTACCCATTCTATTCCCATTCGATTGTGGCGGGCGGTTTGGAACTTATATCATAAACGACGCGATTAACGCCGAGCGCCTCGTTAATAATTCTCGCGCTAATCGCTTCAAGCAGATCAAACGGCAGTTTGGCAAACGCCGCCGTCATGCCGTCGGCGCTCTCTACGGCGCGAACGGCGATCGCGTTGTCGTAGGTGCGGTTATCGCCCATCACGCCGACGCTTTGCACGTTAAGCAGCACGCAAAAACCCTGCCATATCTTGCGGTAATACCCGCTTTTTTTAAGCTCCTCAAGCAAGATCGCGTCGGCTTTTCTTAGCAACTCCAGACTTTCTCGCGTAATCTCGCCCATGATTCTGACGGCTAAACCTGGTCCGGGAAACGGGTGGCGGTAGATCATCTCTTCGGGCAAGCCAAGCTCCAAGCCAAGCGCTCTTACCTCGTCCTTGAAAAGCTCCCTCAAAGGCTCGATCAGCTCAAACTTCATAAAATCGGGCAGACCGCCCACATTGTGGTGGCTCTTGATCGTCTTAGACGGACCCTTAACGCTTACGCTCTCTATCACGTCGGGATAGAGCGTCCCTTGCGCCAAAAACGCTATGCCGCTATGTTTTTTAGCCTCCTCCTCAAAGACCTTTATAAACGTATGTCCGATAATTTTGCGCTTTTGCTCGGGATCGCGAACGCCTTTCAACGCGCTCAAAAAGACCTCCGAAGCCTCCGCGACAATCAGCGGGACCTTCAGCCGCTCGCTAAAAACCTCGCGCGTCTTTTGCGCTTCGTTTAGGCGCAAAAGCCCGTTATCGACAAAAACGGGAATCAGCCTATCGCCGATCGCGCGGTGCAAAAGCGCGGCTACGACCGAGCTATCCACGCCGCCGCTTAACGCGCAGAGAACCTTGCGATCGCCGACTTTCGCGCGCAAAGCGTCGATCTGCGTCTGCGCGAACGATCGCATAGACCAGTTGGCGCTTGCGCCGCATATATCGATCGCGAAAGCTCGTAATATATCCGCGCCGTAATCGGTGTGCGCCACTTCGGGGTGAAACTGAAGGGCGTATATGCGCCGCGATTCGTCGGCGATCGCCGCGTAGGGCGCGTTGCGCGAGGAGGCGAGCGCGACAAACCCTTCGGGCAGGCGCGTAACGCGATCGGCGTGGCTCATCCACACGATCTGCTCTTTTGGCGTTCCCAAAAAAAGCGGCGAGCTTTCCGCGATTATCTCCGCTTTGCCGTATTCGCTGGCGTTGGAGCGCGATACCTCGCCGCCAAGCAGATACGCGATCAGTTGCATGCCGTAGCAAACGCCCAAGATCGGAACGCCTAACTCCAAAACGGCTCTATCGATCAGATACGCGTCCTTATCATATACGCTAGCCGGACCGCCGCTCAATATAATCCCCTGCGGCTTTCGCGCCTCTATCTCCCCGATCGGCGTAGAAAACGGGACGATTTCGCAATATATCTTAGCCTCTCTAACGCGCCTGGCGATCAGTTGCGTATATTGCGATCCAAAGTCCAAAATTAAAATAGGCGTTTGGTTCAACAGGTCTCCTTTTTGATATGGCGCTTTACGCGAATTCGGTTTAATGTCCAGCTTACTATCCGTTATATAAATACAAAACCAATCTTTTGGCGGGGCATACGATAATCAAGCCTATTCGTCCGTAAGCGTAGTAAGAGCCTTCGCTATTGATAATCTCATTCGCCTCTTTTACGATCGCAGGGTCGATATAAATGCGGAAGCCGTAAACGCCAAGATAGTCGTCAATATCAAGGCGCCCCTCTTCATTGACTTTCCAGCTAAAATCGCTCGTCGGGCTTATCGGCGTTTGCCGCCATATTTCGTATTTGCCGCGCCAATCTCGATCGCGTTGATTTTTATTTGGCGGCATATTATTGAAAAACTCGATACCGCGCCGCTCTATCTCGTCCGCAACCTGTTTGGGAAGCGGGAACGCCCTGACGCCCGTTTCATTACCGCCCGGACCAAACCCCCATGATTCCTCTTTGCTATATGAAATGTCGGTTACATGTAAAGCGTCCGGAACAACGCTCAATTTGAAAGCGGCGTCTGGCAAGGCGCGTAGATCGGAGGTTCCAAAAACCGTAAAAAAGCCAATCGGCGGAACGGCTACGGACGCGACAAGTATTAACAAAAGCCAAAAGCGCGAAAACTTCATGTAAGCGAAGATGAGAGAAACGAGCGCCGCCGTTTGTATTAGTTGAACGCTAACGAGGGCGACGCTTAATTTGAAATCGCCAAAAACAACGAAGGAGCCGACCGCTAAAGCGGCTATAAGCGCGACAAGTATTAACAAAAGCCGAAAGCGCGAAAGCCTCATGTAAGCGAAAATGAGAGAAACGAGCGCCGCCGTTTGTATTAGTTGAACGCCAATGATGGCGACGCTTAATTTGAAATCGCCAAAAACAACGAAGGAGCCGACCGCTAAAGCGGCTATAAGCGCGACAAGTATTAACAAAAGCCAAAAGCGCGAAAGCTTCGTATATGCTAACGCGATAGCGGCGGCTACCACAACCGGCGCCAACGTTAGCATATAGAAAAAAGTCATGAAATAAGATATGACATATGACATTCGTCGACTCGATTCCTAAATTGCGGGGCGATCCTAACATAATCCGCTTTTGGCGGAACCGGCGCGGGCAGACCCGCGTTTTCCAACTCGCCCAAACCTTGAACGAGCGGATTCAAGTAGCGTCCGCGCCTTAAACGCGCAAACGGCGATTAAAGCGCAAGTTAGCAGTCTTTGGGCGGCTTTCGCGCCTCTACTCCTAGATCGGCGTAGAAAACGGGACGATTTCGCAATATATTTTAGCCTCTCTAACGCGCCTGGCGATCAGTTGCGTATATTGCGATCCAAAGTCCAAAATTAAAATAGGCGTTTGGTTCAACGGGTCTCCTTTGTGATATGGCGCTTTACGCGAATTAGGTTTAATGTTCGGCTTGCTATCCGTTATATAAATACAAAACCAATCTTTTGGCGGGGCATACGATAATCAAGCCTGTTCGTCCGTAAGCGTAGTAAGAGCCTTCGCTATTGATAATCTCGTTCGCCTCTTTTACGATCGTCGGGGCGACGTCGATGCAAAACCCGTAAGCGCAAATATAGTCGTAAATATCGAGAAGCCCCGTTTTTTCATTCGTTTTCCACCAGTTGCTTATTGGCGTTTGTCGCCACTCTCCGTATATTCCGCGCCAATCTCGACGAGTTCGATTTGGCGGCATATTATTGAAAAACTCGATACCGCGCCGCTCTATCTCGTTTGCGACCTGTTTGGGAAGTTGGAACGTCCTGATACCAGCTTCATTGCCGCCCGGACCAAACCCCCATGACTCCTCTTGGCTATACGTCATAACGTTTACATGGAGAGCGTCTGGAACGACGCTCAGCTTGAAGCTCGTAAGGACCATTAAAAAGACGAATATAGGGGCGATCGCGAGCGCCAAAAATGGCGTCGCAAATCGAGAGCTGGAAAGTTTCATATACGCGAATACAAAAGCGGCGGTCGCTATAGTAGGCGTTAGTAGAAAACCGACGATTACGGCGGACATAACGCTCATCTTGAAATCTCTAGTAACGATAAAAGCGCCAACCGTAGCGCAGATCATAGGGACGGTTACGATCGCGAAACATATTAACCTAAACCAAAAGCGCGAAAGTTTCTTACGCGCGAATACAAGAGCGGCGGTTACCGTAGCCGGTATCAACAGAAAAACAATAAGTATTAAGTATGCCATTAGAGCGCCAATATTAGGGCAAATAGCGCGAAGTTGAAGTCTAGCATTTATCCTCCGGTCTCAAAATTGCGGGGTAATCCTAACATAATACGATTTTGACGAAATTGCGCGGCGGATGACCGCGCCTTAAACGCGAAAACGGGGATTAAAGCGCAAATTAGCCAACTTTAGGCGCCCGCGGCGAATGTCGTTTCAGGCGGCTTCCTCGCCGATATAATGCGCGCCGACGCTGGTTTTTGCCTCGATCGCGCGCGAAACGACGGCTCGCGCCGTTATAAGCGATCGCCGCGTCAAAAGCCCGATCTCTCTGTCGGCAAGCTCGTCTAAAATAGCGGCGGCTTTGTTCAGCGATCCGCTCTCGCGGACGACGCCCGCGTAGCTCCAAAGCGTTTTTTTGATTGTATTCAAAACCTCCGCGTCCTCTTTTTGCGAAAGCGGCTCTTTGATCGTCTCAAACTCGACGCTTTTCGCGCCGCCCTGATCGCTGGTAATCGACTCGGCGGCGACAGCGCCAAAAACCAACGCCTCTAAAAGGCTATTGCTCGCCAGCCTATTCGCGCCGTGCGCGCCGTTCATAGCCGCTTCGCCAATCGCGTAAAGCCCCTCTACGCCAAAAACCCTCGCCTCTTTATCGACGGCGATCCCGCCCATCGCGTAGTGAAAAGCGGGCGAAATCGGCGCTTTGCTAAACGGCGGTTTTAGCCCAAACTCGATCAGCCGCCGCCGCGCGGCGGGAAAACGCTCGGCGAAATAGTCGTTATCAAAGCCGCTTAGATCCAAATACGCGCGCCGCTTAGATTTAATATGCATAAATATGGCGCGGGAGACCTGATCGCGCGGGGAAAGCTCGTTCGCGCCGTAATCTTCCAAAAAGCGCCGATCTCTATCGTCGATAATAGTCGCGCCTTCGCCGCGAAGCGCTTCGCTTAACAGCGGCTTGCTACCCGCGCCGACGCAATCGAGAGCGGTGGGGTGAAACTGCGTGAAGTGCATATCCGCCAGCCTGCAGCCGCGAAAAGCGGCGATTCCGTGCAGCTCGCCCAAAATAGCGGGCGGATTGGTGGTAACCTCGTATAACGCGCCGAAACCGCCGCTCGCGATAATCGTCCGACGCGCGTAGATATTCTCCCGTTTGCCCTCTCTAGCGATCGTCGCGCCGTAACAGCGCCCCTCTTTAATCAGCAGGTCTATTATGTCGCCAAACGCGATCGGGTAGCGCAGGCGTTCCATTAGAAACGATCGTATCCGCGCGCCCGTCTGATCGCCGCTAGATCGCAAAATACGCGCTCTCGCGTGAGCCGCCTCGTTCGCGCGAAGCAGCGCGCCGTTTTCGTCGCGATCGAGCGGCGCGCCCATTTTGATCAGCCTTTCGGTTAGCAGGTAGCCTTCGGATACCAGCTTTCTTACGACCGCCTCGTCGCAACGTCCCGCGCCCGCCTTCAAGGTGTCGGCGATATGGCTTTCTATGTCGTTTTGATCGATCGCGCAGGCGATTCCTCCCTGCGCGAACTCCGTGCCGCAACCAAGCTCCGGCGGCTTTGAAACCAAAAGCGCGCGGACGTTTTCGGGCAGGAAAAGCGCCGCGCTTAACGCCGCCGCGCCGCTTCCAATAATTAAAGCGTCAATTTGCGCCAACGACCAACGCCTCCTCAGACCAAAACGGCGCGCCCTGCTTCGCGCACCCGCACAGCAAAATAAGGGCTAAAATAACGATATGAAAAACGGCGAAGCGATTATTCATAAACTTTTCGGCTCCAATTCAAGGTATAAAAACCAACGTATTATCCGCGCCCTTATCGCCCCGTTTCCGCCGATAATGCGCCAAGCGTTGCGGCGGGGCTACATTAGCGGCGACACTCTTGTTTTGACTCTATCTAGCCAAGCGATGAAGGCTGAATATTATATCAAACGCGATCAGATCAGGGCGTTTTTCAAGGCGCTAAAGCGCGAAACGTCAATATGCGACGGCGTAGAGATCAACAACTTCAAATTTTATGTCGATCGCAAGACAGACCTAATCGCCGCGGAGCCTGCCGATCTTATCTACGAGGAGCGCGCCGTCGGACGATTTGAGAACCGCTGCCAAAACCGCGTCGTATTTGAGGCGATCGAAAGCATTCGCGCTGTTATACGCTCGCGCGCTCTAGCTTGAGGCGATCAAACATAACGTAGAAAAGAATCTTTGCCGTCAGATAGACAAAGATAAAGCTAAATACCACGTCGCTGAAAAAATGCCCGCCCTGCGCGATCCTAGCAAAGCCTATCAAAGAGCCGTAAAGAACCGCGAAAACAAAAACCGCCCTCGACGCGCCGCCTTTAAGAACCATAGCCGCCGAAACAAAATAGAAGCCTACCGTCGCGTGTCCGCTAGAAAACGAGCAGTTTTTTTCGCACTCGTTGGCGATCGTCATCGGCGGCGTAAATCGCTTATCCCCGCCAAACTCGACGATCTGGGACGGACGGGCGCGTCCGAATTGATCCTTAAAAAGCGTATTGACGATCAGCCCCGCTCCAAGCGCGTAACTCAAAACCAAAAAGATCAGCAGATAGCGCCGCGCGTAGAAAAATCCCGCCTCGCCGCCTCGCCTCATGCGAGCGCCCCATATCGCTCCAAGCGCGGCGGCAAAACAGCAAGAGACGAAAAACGCCGTCCCCAACGGCGCGTAATCGTATAAAAACCGCAAAAAAGGGTTGGTTTTCCAGCGCCAAACGCCGTTTTCGTAGAAAAACGAGCTTACCCAAATATCCGCGTAGGGAAACGATATTAAAAATAGCGCGACGACGACGGCGCCGCTCCAAAACCGCCAAGAAACGCCCAAAAACATACAAAACCTCGCAAATATAAAGTCGGCAGTGTAGCATTATGAGTTTAGAAAGGACTCGAAGGCTTAGATGAAATCCCTTGAGGCGACCATAAAGCGGCTGCCGCCAAGCGCGGGCGTGTATCAGTATTTAGACCAAAACGGGCGGTTGCTCTACGTCGGCAAGGCGAAAAATCTCAAAAACCGCGTAAAGCAGTATTTTGCTTTCACGCCGACGCTCGCGCCCGATCCGCGCCTAAGCGCGAGGATAGCCAAAATGATCGGCGAAACGCGCTTTTTGGAGTATATCGTCGTGGAGAGCGAAAGCGACGCGCTTATACTTGAAAATTCGCTGATCAAACAGCTTAAACCAAAATACAACATATTGCTTCGCGACGATAAAACCTATCCGTATATATATGTAGATTTAGCGTTAGATTTTCCGCGCTTCGAGATCACTCGCAAAGTGATCGCGCAAAAAAACGTAAAGTATTTCGGACCCTTTGCAAGCTCGGTTAGAGATATATACGACGCGCTCTATTCGATCTTTCCCCTCGCGCAAAAACGAAGTTGCCTTAAAGAAAAAAAAGCCTGTCTATTTTATCAGATCGGCAGATGTTCCGCGCCGTGCGAAGGACTGATAGACAAAGTTTCATATCGCGCCATGATCGACGAAGCCGCGCTACTTATCAACCACAAGGAGAGACTGGCTAAAGCGCTGGAATCAAAGATGATCGCATACGCGCAAGCGGAACATTACGAGGAGGCGGCGAAAATACGCGATCAGATACGCGGTATTTTATCGGCGGCTACGCTAAGCGGAGTCGATCTGGCTAGAAAAGAGAACTTTGACGTTTTGGCGCTAAGCGATCAGGGATCGAGCGCGGCGGCGGTGCGGCTGTTTATCCGCGAAGGAAAAATCATATCAAGCTCCGCTCAAAGTTTTAGATTTTCGCAAGGTTACGACGAAGACGAAGCGTATAAGCGATCGTTTATCTCGTTTTATCTACCCGATATTCCCGTTACCGCGACGACGATCTACGTCGCTAAGCGTTTTGCCGAAGCGGACGCGATTGTCGAATGGTTAAATAACGCGTATAAACGAAGTTTTGAAATAATAGTTCCTAAAATCGGCGCGAAAAAAGCGCTTGTCGATCTGGCGATTAAAAACGCGAAAGAGCTATTAAAAAAAGACGCGCAAAACTTGTCGATAGAAACAGCTGTAAAAGAGTTGTTAAAACTTGAAAATACGCCTAAACGATTGGAGATTTTCGACAACTCGCATATAATGGGCGAAGCGCCCGTTGGCGCGATGGTCGTTTTTGATAATAACGAGTGGGTAAAGAGCGACTATAGGCATTACAATTTAACCGCGAAAAACGAGTATGAGCAGATGTTGGAAACATTGAGCAAGAGAGCCGAAAAGTTTGGCGAAAACCCGCCGCCCGACTGCTGGGTGATCGACGGCGGCGAAACGTTAAGAAAATTAGCGCTAAACGTGCTTAGTAGCGTCGGCGTGAAAATCGACGTAGCGGCGATCGGCAAAGAAAAACTCGACGGCAAAACCCGCCGCGCCAAGGGCGCGACAAAGGACATACTATACGCGAACGAGGAAGCGTTTAGACTAGAGGCAAGCGACAAACGTCTGCATTTTTTTCAAAAACTGCGCGACGAGGCGCACCGCTTCGCGATCGCTTTTCACCGCAAGCAAAAACGAAAAGCCGACGCTAAACTAAAAATACTGAAGGTAAAAGGCGTAGGCGAGGCGACGTTAAAACGGCTAATTCAAGTTTTCGGATCGTTTGAGGCGATCGAAAACGCAAGTTACGACGAAATTGCTAAGGCGGCGGGGCAAAAAGCGGCGAACGCGCTAAAGGGAGGCAATGAAAGTCGTTGAGATTTTTCGCTCTATCGAAGGCGAAGGCGCTTTAATAGGACAGGCTACGACCTTTATCCGCCTTTTTGGTTGTAATATGCGTTGCTTTTGGTGCGACAGCGCATATTCATACGAAGGCGAATATAAAGAGATCGCTATTGAAGCGATCGCGGCAAAAGCGGCGCTGTTGGGCGGCGCGGTTTTCAGCGTAACGGGCGGCGAGCCGTTTATTCATAGCGAGCTTGGCGCGCTATGCGACGCGTTATTAAAGTTAAACAAAAAAGTTAAAATAGAGACTAATGGAACGCTCTGGCAAGAGATAGACAAGCGCGTTTATATCGTCGTTTCGCCAAAACCGCCGAAATATGAGATTTGCGAACCTATCGCGCAAAGGTTAAACGAGCTAAAGTTTGTCGCGGACGACGATCTTAAAATCGAAACGCTAATGCGAGAGCCGTTTCTATCCGCCTATAAACGCGGAGCGATCGCGACGCTGCAGCTTGAATCCAATAAATCCCAATCGCTTAAACGCGCTTTGGCGCTACAAAACGAGGCGCTCTCCTCGGGCGGGATTTTTCGCGTTTTACCGCAACTTCATAAACTGCTTGATCTGCCGTAGATATTCTGGCGCGGTTTTATAAAAACCGCTAAAAAATTATTTATTATATGCTAAACGCAACCTCTTGCAAATCGCCGCGAAAGCGCGATTAAAACTAGCGCGGTTATTATTGGCTTAGCAGCGAAGAATATTTTCATTTTGATACCCGTAACAGATGAAACCGACAAGTTACAACCGCGCTAAAATAAAACCGCTAACCTTAACGCAAACTCAATCGGCTTTCGCTCGTAAAATCATCATTTCCGCCTCTCTCGTCATACCCGCGAAAACGAGTATTCGTCTCGGCGTAAACTTTAAAAAAAGATAAAATTGGCGACTTGTTATTCCCGCGTAGCTCGTCATACCGCGAAGCTCGCATGCGGATAGGAGCGGGCGCTTCGCGGGAATAACGGAAGCGCGGATACCCGCCTTCGATTACGGGCGGCAAACCGCCCTATCGCTCCGCGCGGGTATGACAAAAGGGCGAAGGCCGATCGGGCGTCGTCGTTTAGATTTTCGTTTGCATTAAGATTAGCGGTTTGATCGCGACGCGGCGATCAAACAATACGATTAGGCGATTAGGATCGATCTAAATAATGCGAGCGTTTACAATAATCGCGGGATCGCTTATGGAAGTTTGGGCGATACAAGCAAAGCGATCGCGAATTACGCCCAAGCGATTAAGATCAATTAAACTTAGCGAGGGCTTACAATAATCGCGGGGAGATTTACGTTGAATTAGGCGATCTAAAAAGCGTTGCGAAGGACGCTCGTAAGGCGCGCTAACTTGGCGATTGCGAGGCGTTGCGATATATGGGCGGGATAAACTATAGCGCGATTAACCGCGCCGCTTTTCAAACTCGGCGCTGGTCGGGATGAGAGGATTCGAACCTCCGGCCTTGTCGTCCCGAACGACACGCGCTAACCAGACTGCGCCACATCCCGCAAAAGAAGCGCAATTGTATCAAACAAACTATGAAGCGTTTAATGCGCGTAGCCGTTGATTGGGCTTTGATAAAAGTCGGCGATCGCCTCCAAATAACCGCGCGAAAACGACGACGACGTTTGGATCGCAAAGGCGATTCGTTTAGAAATGCGAAAAACCGCGCGGTTTAAACGGTTTGCCGCCAATCCTCGCCGTTTTGCCCGCCGTCGCGCGTCCAAGCAAGATAGCGCCGACGCTCGCAAAGCGCTCGCGCGCGTCGATTGGCGCGGTAAAAAGCAATTTATACTCTTCGCCGCTGTTTAGCGCAAAATCTAAAGCCTTATCAAAATCGCCTAGCGCCGCTAACGTTTCGCTTGAAATTAGCGCTTTTGGATCGTCTATCTCAAAACCGACGCCGCTTGATCGCATCAAATGACCAATATCGCCCAAAAAGCCGTCGCTAATATCGATAGCGCCGGAAGCAAACGCGGCGATCAACGGCTGAAAATTAAGCGCGAGCTTCGGATACAGGTGCTTATTGGCTAACGTTTCGTTATTTTCGCCTTTAAGTAGCGACTCCAATCCCAAACGGCTACCGCCAAGCGGCGCGGAGAGCCACAGATCGTCGCCAATTTTCGCGCCGTCGCGGGAGACAAACCGAGCCGTAGTTCCAAGTATCGCGCCGCCGAGCTGAACGCGATCGCAACGCGACAGATTGCCGCCAGTAAGGGCGACGTTAAACTCGTCGAGCGCAAGCGCCATTCCGTCGTATAGCTCGATCAGCCAACTTTCGTTTAAATCGGGCGGAAAGCCTATAGAGACGTTGAACCACTTAGGCGCGCCGCCGCAGGCGAGAATATCGCTTACATTAGCGGCAATCAGTTTATAGCCGATTCCGCGCGGCGGAAAATCGCGTTTGAAATGGACGTTTTCGCGCAGATCGTCGTTGCTAATCAGCAAAAGCTCGTCGCCGATCGTCACGCAAGCGCAATCGTCGCCGATACCGCGTATTACGCCGCCGCCTCGCGGTTTAAGACGCTTAGCCAATCTATTTATAATATCAAACTCGTTGCTCGCGCGCATAGCGGCAGAATGCCATTGTCGAGCTTAAACGCCGGTTTGTTAGAATGTAACAAAACGCGAGGATAAATCTATGAGCGAAACAAACGAGCGCAAAAATAAGCAGTCCCTACCTAAGCGAATGTTCCTGCTGGCTATACAGGGAATCTTGACCATATTTCCGCTTGTCGTTACTATCTATCTTGTCTATTGGTTTACCACCTCCGTCGAAAGCGGCATTCACAAGCTGCTAAACCTGATATTTCCAAGCGTCGATTATTTTCCCGGACTTGGCATAATCGTTGGGCTTGCGGCGTTGCTCGGCGTAGGCTGGCTGGTGAACGCCTATTTTATCCGTAGGCTAATCAAGCTCGGCGAAACGATTTTAGAGCGCATTCCCGTAGTCAAAACCGTTTTTGTAGGGCTGCGCGATTTTGTCGGATTTATGTCAACCACAAAAAAACAGACCGACGGCTCGGCGGTTTTGGTTACGATCGGCGATAAAAAGTTTATCGGCTTCATTACCGATCACAACGCGGGCAAAACGTTGGGGACGGGCGATCCCGATTTGGTGGGCGTATATATGCCGCTTGGTTATATGATCGGCGGTTATGTCGTTTACGTCGATCGAAACGAGTTGACGCGCCTAACCATCGGTTCGGAAGAGGCTATGCGGATCGCGCTGACCGGCGGTATGACGGCGGAAAAAAGCGAAAAATAACGGAACGGCTATTGCTTCCCGACGGCAACTTAGCGTTAGGAAGGTTTAATGCGAAACCTTGTCGCCATTGGGGCGTTAGCGATCCTGTTGCGCGGCGAGGAGATCGCGCGTTTTAATCTGCCGCTCGCGAAGCCGTTTAGCGGCGAAGCGCAAACGCTTCAATCTAAAAAAGACGATTTCGCCCGCGTAACCTACAACGACTCTTTTTTAACGTTCGTAAAAACTTACGCCAACGCGCCGATCGAACACGAGCGGCTTAAAGCGGTAACGCTTGCGATGATGATGCTGGAGTCCGGGCGCGGCTCGTCTGATTTGGCAAAGAAATTCAACAACTACGGCGGCTTGAAATACCGCCGAGAGATGGCTTCGCTCGCGCAAAAGATACGTTATAACGCGTCGGACGGCTACGATTATTATTGCGAGTTTGACTCGGTAGAGGCGTTTATCGGGGGCTTCTGGGCGTTTTTAGATCGCAAACCTTACGAGGGGTGGCGCAAAAAGGCGCTTAGCGAAGAGGAGTTTTTGGCGTTTATCGCGCCGATCTACTGCCCGTATAATAAAAATTACGCGACGCAGGTAACGTCGCTAATTCCGGAAGCGCGCGCGCTGTTAGACAGATACAAAAGCGACAACGCGCGTTTCGCTATGACAAAAACGCTAAAGAACTTCTAATAGCTCTAAGGGTTTTTGGATCGCTCGATCGGCAAATTCGCCTTTTTTTCCGTAGCCCCACGCGGCAAATACGCCGGTTATGCCCGCCGCGTCCGCCGCTTTCATATCTTTGACGCTATCGCCTAAAAATACCGCCTCTTTAGTATCTCCTTTTATGCTTTGTAACGTCAGATTGAGCATATCGGGCGCCGGTTTCGGATTTGCGACGCAATCCGCGCCGACTATCGCCGTAAAATAACGCGAAACGCCCGCGTAATCGAGCATCTTTCGCGCGAACGCGCTTGTGGCGTTTGTGGCTACCCCCATTTTCACGCGCCGATCGTTTAGCGTTTTCAATAGCGCGGCTATCCCGTCGTATAGCCTCAGATCGTTTAGGCACGCTTTTTCGTAATGCGTTTTAAAAACTTTATGATCCGCCGCGTTCGCGTCGTCGCCGTAAAAGTTTTTAATCGATTGAAAGGTAAGCGCGTTGACGTTTTCGATAATATCCGCGCGGCTTAGCGCCGACAAGCCTTTGCGCGCTCTTACGTAGTTGATCGACGAGCCGATATTGTCTTTGCTATCGACAAGCGTGCCGTCTAGATCGAATATAACGATTGATTTCATACCGCAATAATAGCCAACGTTTAACGCCGCTTCAATTAGGCGGATAAATTGTAGAAATCAAACGACGCTCGCGCGGTCAAAAAAAACGCGCGCCGCCCGATCGCTCGCTAAGCGCCCACTCGATAACGGCGCTCGGCGGCGCTTTGGCTAATTTCTTTGGCGGCGAAAAACCTAGAAAAATTAGCGCGGCGACAAGCGTTTGCGAAGCGTTATCAACCCCGATCGCTTTGGCTAAGTTTTGCTTGGATAGCTTCGCGCCGTCGAGTCCGATCGCCAAAGGCAGGTGCGCGTAAGAGGGCGACGAGTAGCTAAGCGCGCGCCGCAGATATATTTGACGCGGCGTAGAATCTAGCAGATCGCGCCCGCGAACAATCTCCGTTATGCCGCTGAACTCGTCGTCTATTACTACCGCGAGTTGATATGTCGGCTCGTTATTCGCATTAAACAGGACAAAATCGCCGACGTCTTTTCGCAGGTTTTGGCATAAGCGCCCGCACAAGCGATCGTTAAACTCAATTGTTTCGTCCGTAACGCGAAGGCGCAAAGCGGCGTTGGCGCCGCCGTTTTTAGCGAGGCATACCGGCGGGTGAACGCCGCCAAACGCAAGCAGATCGGCGCGAGAGCAGCGGCAGGGATAAACCAGATCGCCTAGCGAAACGATCGCCTCGCGGTAGGCTTCGATCCGTTTGCTTTGGTATAGGATTTCACCGTCCCATATAAGCGCGCAAGCCTCTAACTGCCGTAAAATCTCCGCGTCAGCCCCTTTGATCGTTCGCGCTTGATCTATATCTTCCATTCTAACGAGCCACTTTCCGCCGCGCGATTTCGCGCTTATGTAGCTTCCCAGCGCCGCGATCAGCGATCCGAAATGCATCGCGCCGCTTGGCGTGGGCGCGAAACGTCCGATTACGCTATGCGAGGCGTTTTCTATTGGCTACCACCGATCGCCAAAACGCCAGCAAGATAAACGCGGCGCTAATCGTGCCGGTAACGAATTCGCCCACGTGCCAAAAAATTTTAGCGAGCATAATAAGCGCCAGCGCGAAGATCGCGTAATACGCGCCGTGTTCGAGGTAGCGATATTCGGCAAGCGTTCCTTTGCGGACGAGAAATAGCGTGATCGAGCGCACAAACAACGCGCCGACGCCAAGCCCCAGCATAATCACAAATATATTTTCGCTCAAAGCAAACGCGCCTACCACTCCGTCGAGCGAGAAACTAGCGTCAAGCGTTTCGAGATACATAAAGCCGATCGCTCCGTTTCTAACGCCGCCGTTAGTCGAGAGTAGCGCGTCCGCTTTGTGGATAATTTCGTAGAGTAACACGCCGAAAAAATACGCGATCCCAATCGACGCGTCCTTAGTAACGTATAACAAAATCATACCGCCGAGCGTGGAGAAAATCAGCGAAATAGTGTTGATCTGCTTAGCCATTCGCACAAAACGGTTGTTTTCCCAGAACTCAAGCCAATGCACTTTGCGCGAATTGTCAAAATAAAAGCTCTGCGCTACCATAAGCAAAAACGCGCCGCCAAAGGCGAATATCAGATCTTCGCCGCCCTTTAACTCTTCGGCGTAGCGCCCCGGATCGCTAAAAGCGTAAGCGAAAGTCTGCCAAAGCGTCATCGAGCTAACCGCCCACACAAGCGCGACGGGGATTAAAAAGCGCATGCCAAACACGGCGATCGGAATACCCCATACGATAAAACGCCGTCGCCATATAGGGTCCATTTGCAATAGTATTTTCGCGTTCACCACCGCGTTGTCAAACGACAGAGAAACCTCCAAAAGCGTCAGTAGCGCCACGACGTAAAGTCCTGAAACGCCCCAGAAAATTAGCGCGGCGATCAGCGCGATCGCAAGGGCTAGATACGAACCCCAAAAGTGTTTAATCATTGAAATACTTGCCCGCCTCGTTTAACGTTTTTTCGTAAATCTCGTCGAAATCGCGCCCGAATACGCGCGCGTTCGCGATCGTAGTGATGAAGTTTGTATCGCCGATCCAGCGCGGAACAAGATGCAGATGAATATGCTCCGAAATACCCGCGCCGCCCGCGACTCCAAGATTCATTCCCATATTAACCCCTTTGGCGCCCATACGCTCTTTTAGCAATCGAACGCCTTGCCGCGCAAGATAGGAGATACGCAGCCAAGCGCTTGCCTCTAGCTCCTCTAAAGCGTCGGTATGTTTATGCGGGATAATCATAAAATGACCCGGCGCGTATGGATACAGATTCATCACGATAAAACAAGCCTCGTCGCGATATAACACGCGGTTTTGGCGATCGTTTTCAGGGCGCGAGGAGATGTCGCAAAACGCGCAACCGTTTGGTTTAGACAGATGATAACCGCTTCGCCACGGCGCGTAAAGACGATCCATTTATTGCCTCAAAAGCGCTACTTAAAGCCTAAGCATAACAAAACGGAGCTATGTAGCGGCGACGTTGACGAATATAGCGCGACCGCAAAAAAACTAAGCGATAAGCCGAGTAACTTTGGCAAACGAAAAATATAGACGAGCGACCGCTTTAATCGGCGCGGGCTATCGGTAAAAACGCCGACGCGTTAAAGGACGAATTAACGCGGCGGCGGCGCGACATAGCGCTTTTAGCGTAACCGTCGTTTTAGCTTTGTTTGTTAAACTGCCGTTATGCGCGAGTTTGTAATATCGATCCTTAACGCCTGCAAAAGCCTGCTGCCCATTATCGGCGTGATCGTTTTTTTTCAGCTTGTAGTTTTTACGGCGGTTCCCGAAAACCTTAGCTCCATCGCGATCGGAATGGTTATCGTGGTGATCGGAATCGCGCTACTACTACAAGGGCTGGAGCTTGGCGTATTCCCGATCGGCGCGACTCTGTCCGACGAGCTAACCCGAAAGGGCAATCTGTTCTTGCTGTTGCTATTTGGTTTCTGCTTAGGTTTCGCGGCGGTGATCGCCGAACCCGCGCTAATCGCCGTGGCGGATCAGGCGCAGACGATCAGCTTTGGGCGCATAAACGCTTTTACGCTTCGCATGGTTATCGCGGTAGCGGTGGGGCTGGTGATGACGATCGGCATTTTGCGTATCGCGCTTGGGCATCTGGTCTCGTGGTATATGATCGGCGGTTACGCGATTATTTCGGTCGTTAGTTTTTTCGCGCCCGACGAGGTTATATCGCTTGCCTACGACAGCGGGGCGGTAACCACAAACGTCGTAACCGTCCCGCTGATCGCCGCGTTTGGCGTGGGGCTCGCGGGCGCTATCAAAGGGCGCGACACCTTAGCCGACGGCTTTGGTTTGGTGGCGATGGCTCTGCTTGCGCCGACGATTAGCCTGCTGTTTTACGGGATTGTCGTTTATAGCGGCGAGCCGAGCGCGGCGATCGAGATCGCAAACCAAGCGGTCGAGACGACGGAAGAGTTTGTCTCGCAAGAGGAGATTGCGACCTTTGCCCTTAGCGCGGCGGCTTTCGAGCTGATTGGAATGTTTAGAGACGTGCTTCCGATTATAGTAACGGCGCTGTTTTTCCAGTTTGCGGTTTTGCGCCGCCCGCTTGCTAGAGCGCACCATGTGGCGGGCGGTTTTTTGATGGTTATATGCGGGTTATACGCTTTTGTGGTCGGTTTGAAGCTAGGGCTTTTTCCGATCGGAACGGCGATGGCAAATCAGCTGATTGTAAGCGAGGTAAACGTTTTTTTCGTCTATCTATTCGCCTTCGCGCTGGGCTTCGCGGCTACAATGGCGGAGCCGGCGCTGGTAGCGGTGGGCAAACAAGCCGAAGAAGCCGCCAAAGGACGGGTAAAAGCTAGTATCATTCGCTTGATGGTCGCGTTGGGCGTGGCGATTGGCATTACGATCGGCGCGCACAGAATACTATGCGGCGATTCTATGAGATGGTTTGTGATTGTCGGATTTACGATTACGGCTTTTTTGTCGCTGGCGACGCCGCGATACATCGTCGCGCTTGCCCTCGATATGGGCGGCGTCGCGTCGAGCGTGATTAGCGTGCCGCTTATTACCGCGCTTGGGATCGGGCTCGCGGAGAATATTGACGGGCGAAGCGCGCTGATCGACGGGTTTGGATTGCTTATTTTTGCCTCGTTCTGCCCCGCGATCACCGTTATGATCTACGCGCTTGCGGTGGAGTGGAGAACAAAACGGATAAAGGAGGGTGAATGAAATTTTCCGCGTTAGTCGCTATTTTAGCCGACGAATTGGAGGAAAAGGCTATCAAGGTCGCCAAAGAGGCGGGCGCGGAGGGCGTAACGATTATGTCCGCGCGCGGTATCGGCGCGATCGAGAAAAAGATATTTTTCGGGCTTACGCACGAAGGGAGTCAATCTGTGCTAATTTTTATTTTGGAGCGCAAACTTTCGGTCGCCGTTCTAAAAAGCATATCCAAAGAGTTAGAGCTTGGCAAACACTCGAAAGGGGTGGTTTTTACGCTGCCGCTAGAGCATATCGCGGGGATCGATCCCGTGCAGATTCAGCGGTTTGAACAACGCATAAAGGACGAGTTATGAAAGAAACTAGCCTTCTAGTTAAGGATATTATGATGCGCGACGTGGTGATGGTTTCGCCGTTTGCGACATTGCGCGAGGCGATGGCGCTTATGAATAAGCATAAGCTCAAAGCTCTCGTGATGGAAAAACGCCACGAACACGACGCTTACGGCATTTTGACCTATACGACGCTTTTGCGTTACATTGTGGCGGAGGAGGGCGATATAGACCTAATTAACGTCTATGACGTAGCCGCTAAACCCGCTATGACGGTTAGCCGAGAGCTTGAGATTAAGCATGTGGCTAGACTGATGGTAAATCAGGGCATTAGACGAATCGTCGTAACGTTAAACAACAAAATCGAGGGCTTGATCACAATGGACGATATTGTCGGCGTTATATTAAAATCCGTCGAAGAGGAGTAACGCTTAACGGCAATCAATCGCCCGCGACGTTTTCGCTTTCGGCGAATGCGCTAAGGCGTTTGTCTGTCGATAGTTAAGCCGCGGCTCGCTTTGAATTTGCCGCGATTGGGCGCTAACGCGGCGTGTTAAATACGCCGCCGATTAGAGCGGGGGAGGGGGATAAGAGCCTTTTAAGCGGCTTAAGCGCATAACTTCTTTAGGCAAACCCGCCGATTACTCGTTTATCGCGTAGAAGGTTTTGCCGCCTTGCGTTTTTGCCGCGATCGCGCCTTCCGCGACAAGCGCGTTTAGCAGCTCTAGCGTCGGCTCGTCAAAAAGCGCCGCGACTTCGGCGACGCTTAACGATCGCCGCTTCAGCAGATCGAGTAACGCGGCGCGATCAAACGAGCGTTTAGCGATCTCGTGCCTCAAAGGAATAAGGCGCGCGTTCAACCCGATCAGCCGATCGGCAAGCAGACGCATCGTTTCAAGCGAGGCGGCTTGAACTTTGTAGGCGCTTGGACGCTCGATAGCGCCTATATCGATCCGATCGGGCTTGATCCTCTCTAAGGCGAGCGCGAGCGCGTCAAAGTTTTCTCGCGTGTCGTTCGCGCCCGCGACTAGCAATATCTCTATCACAAGCTCGCCTCTGTAGCGCGCCCTGAAACTCGCCATGCTCTCTATTATCGCGTTCAGATCGCTAAAAGAGCTTTCGGGGCGATCTACCTTTTTGAACGCCTTGCTTTCCGCCGCGTCCAGCGAGAGCTTTACAATGTCCAGTTTCGCAAGCGCGTCCGCCACGCTTGGAACGCCGATCGCCGCGCCGTTTGAAAGTATCGTCAGCTTCGCGCCGCCCTTAATCGCGTTTAACTCGTCGATTAGCGCGTTTAGATACGGATAGAGCGTCGGCTCGCCGTTCGCGGTGATCGTGAGTTTGTCGGGCGAACAGGTTTTTAGCGCCTCTTTAACCTCGCTCGCGATCTCGCGCCAATCGACGGGGTCGTCAAAAACGGCGATCGGTTTTGCCTTGCTAAGCTCGCAATAGAGGCAGTCGTAGTTGCAACGCTTGCGATCGGGCGAAAGATCGATGCCGAGCGATAAGCCAAAGCGCCTGCTCGCGACGGGACCGAAAACAAATCTCATCGCGCGAAAATCTCATGAACTAAATCAACCAAAAACTTAGCGTTTTCACGCGGAAAATCCGGTTGCATTCCGTGTCCGAGATTAAAGATATAGCCGTTTTCTTTGCCCATTACCCGCGCGATCTCCCTCGCTCCGCTTTCGATCGTCGCTTTGTCGTAAAGTCTCGCGGGCTCCATATTGCCTTGAAGCGCGTAACGATCAAACAAAACGCGCTTAGCGCGCTCGATCGGCGTGTTCCAATCTACGCCAAACACGTCAAAATCGCCGTCGATCGCCTCCAAATAACCGCCCGCGCCTTTGCTAAAAAGTATTACGGGGACATGCCCTCTCTCGGATTTAACGCGCTTTGCAATTTGCTTCATATAGTTCCAACTAAACTCCAAAAACGCGCTTTGCTCCAACGCGCCGCCCCAGCTGTCGAATATCTGAACCGCGTTCGCGCCCGCGTCGATCTGCCGCAATAGATAATCGCAGATCGCCTCGCTTAGTTTATGTAGTAGATTATGCAGTAATTTTGGCGCGCTGTAAGCCATTTTTTTAACGCTCGCGTAGTTTTTGCTCCCGCCGCCCTCGATCATATAGGTAGCCAGCGTCCAAGGACTGCCCGCAAAACCTATTAACGCCTTGTCGGGCGCTAACGCCGCGCGAACCGTTTTTAGCGCGTTATAGACATATTCTAGCCGATCGGCGCAACCGCTTGATAGGCGATCTATATCGTCTTGATTTTTGATAGGATCGGGCAATATGGGTCCGCGGTTTTCGACAAACTCGACCCTCATTCCCATCTCTAGCGGCACGACGAGAATATCGCTAAAGATAATAGCCGCGTCAACGCCTAAAATCTCTATCGGCTGAAGCGTCGCTTCGGCGGCAAGATCGCTTCGGCGGCAGAAGTCGATAAAGTTTTTGGCTTTGGCGCGAGTGGCGCGATACTCGCTTAGATAGCGTCCCGCTTGGCGCATAAGCCATACGGGCGCGGTCGGCGTCGGTTTTTTGAAACAGGCGTCTATAAAGATCAACGAAAGCCTTTACGCGGTGATTTTTTTAAAAATTGTAACATAACCAAACGGCGTATTGCGAATGTAACAAGAACGAGGACGGGTATGACGCGTTGTCGTTTTAGCGTGGCGTTAAGCGCGATCTAGGCGAAGAAACGATAAGAAAACAAACTCCCGAATCAAACTATGCGCTTTGCCTATCAAGATAGCGCTACATCTTATCAGACTCAAGCGGTTTTTCGATGATTATGATATCGCTGTGCCCTCTGTCGCCTTTAGGAACAGACATTCCATAGGGAATTATCAATGTAATTGAGTGCGCCCCGGTAAGACCGTTTGGAAATTCAAATTCAGGGTCTATGAGAATATATCCATTACGAAAACGATCGCAACCGCTATTAGTAGTTGCTTTTTTACAATCTTCCGCTGTGGCTACCTTAAGTTGTCCTTTTTTTACCGCTTCTGCTATAGCCAGCTGCCCGTGTAGCTTAGTTGTCGCGTATTTTTCAGGTTTAAATTTTTCATATGTAATTAATTTTGAGGAGATTCCTCCGATATTAGCATAACCGTTTTGCGAATATATAAAAGCCGAGATAGGTTTTTTAAAAGTTGCGAGCGAAAATTCATTTAACGCGTATTCGGCGGCAGATTCGATATACCTAAAATTGCATTGCGATAAATAAACCCTATCCGTATCAATTCCAGTAACGATTTGCTTATGATACCCGCTGAAAAGAACCGCCGCTATTTTTGTTTTATTTGTCCAAGAGAGATGCCATATTGTCGGTTGATAAGCGCCTAGTAATAAAATTACCGTTTCGTCCGGTAAATTCACGCTTATCTCAACCGAGCCCGCGTTCTTTCCGCTGTCGTCAATCTGCATTAGTAACTCTTTTCCCCCGCTACCAACGGCATATACCGTCGCGTTTTTTGGGATGTTAAACTTTGGAAGGCTACAGGGCGGGATGGGAGTAAATTTTGGGATAGTTCCAAAAACCTCATTCTTATATATTACGGAGGAGTGTCCCCAATCTCCGGCAGGCATAGACATATTGTCCGGCGTTATCAGAACTATAGAATTCGCCCCATATAAAGGGAAGAAAACAAACTCATCGCTTAAAAGGATGTATGGATCGCGAATGTGCCGCAAATATCTTTTATCTTTAATAGAGTCGTTTAACTCTTTATCCGTCGCTTTTCTTATATGTCCCTTTTGCACGGCTTCCGCTAAAGCGGCAACGGCATCCTCTCTATCGCCCGCATAAGCGCATACGCACATAAATAGCGAGATGAATAATAATATTGTTATTTTTAACGCTTTCATAATCTTGCCTCCTATCACAACATGCTGCAGGGCGCCATAATGATTGATTAGCCGCCCTAAGGGTAACAAATTTGTCTTTGCAATTACCTGATATTATATCTTGCAAATTATTAATAAACCGCCCCGTTTGCTCGCTCAAAACTTCGTTTTCGGAGAGCGTTCCCTGCGGGTTATTTTACAACGGCAAATAGCGAAAGCCGAAATTAAGAAAAATTAGGCTATGATCAAGCCATTTCTTATAACGGGGGCGATCGGTGTTTAAGCGTTTATTCGAGGGCTATACTTTTCGGGTTATCCTGCTGGTTTTTTTAGCGCTTATACTGCTGATACCGCTTAATCTAATCATAAACATTGTCGAGGAGCGCGCGGACACGGCGAATTACGCCGAACTCGATATTATGTCCTCGTGGGGCGGCGAATTGACGATGATTGGACCCATAATTTCGCTCGAGGGCGTCAAAAACGAGGACACAATCTCCATAAACGACAAGGGCGAAAGACGAATCGACAGAGTTAGAAAGCCGTTTAATCTGATTATCGCGCCTAAAGATCTGCGGATTGCGAGCGAGCTCAAAACCGAAACGCGCAAACGCGGCATATTTTCAGTTCCGCTGTTTTCCGGAACAATCTCGCTTAAAGGCAGCTTCGATCCGTCGGCGGCGCTCTCGATGATCGCGATCGCGCCCGACGAAAAAATCAACGACGGCGTTAAACTTGTGATTTCGCTAAACGATCTAAAAGGAATCCGCAAAGTAATCAGCGCGAAGCTTGGCGATAAAGAGCTGTTTTTACAACCCTCTAAAAGCAATACTTTTTCGTATCCAGCCAAGGATATTTTCGCGTTTGTCGATACGTTGCCAAAAGGCGAAACGGATTTTGAAATTATTTTAGAAATTCAAGGCGGCAGAAGCGCGCACTTTGCGCCGATCGGACAGAATACCCACGCCGAAATCGCGTCCGACTGGGGTTCGCCGTCGTTTCAAGGCAATTTTTTGCCCGCGAGTTCGACGATCGCGGACGATCGCTTTAGCGCCTCGTGGAATATCCACTATTTAAGCCGCGATATTCCGCTTGC
This sequence comes from Helicobacteraceae bacterium, assembly GCA_031258155.1. Lineage (NCBI taxonomy): Bacteria > Pseudomonadati > Campylobacterota > Epsilonproteobacteria > Campylobacterales > Helicobacteraceae > Helicobacteraceae bacterium. The sequence goes on from JAIRNH010000054.1 coordinate 28,379, forward strand.
GTGGCGGCAAAACAACGCCGCTTCTATGACGTTTTTTGGCGTCAATTTCTTTCGCGCGATCGATACCTACGCGCTGAACACCCGCGCCGTGAAATACGCGATTTTGATTCTGATTGTGCCGTTTTTGACGCTGTTTTTGCTGGAGATCGTAGTCAAAACGCGCGTTCATCCCGTGCCGTATATGCTTTGCGGGATTGGCAACGCCGTCTTTTATCTGCTACTTTTGTCGCTTTCGGAGCAGATTCCCTTTTTCGCGGCGTATGCCATCGCCGCGTTTGCCGTAACCGCTATGCTGGCGCTATACGCCCGCTCCCTGCTTTCGTCAAAACGCGAAGGTCTGTTTATGGGCGTGGTAGCCGCCGTAGCGTATCTGGTTCTTTACGCGCTACTAAACGCCGAAAGTTACGCGCTACTAATTGGCTCGATTGTAACGTTTTGCGTGATCGCGCTGATTATGTTCTTGACGCGCAAGCTCGATTGGTATGAGCGCCGAAGCGAAAATCAATAAGCCGTCGCCGAATACAAAGAGTATTCGCGAAGCAGAACTTATCGACGCGGGACAAATACGTTGGCTATTATTGGTAAAAGCGACTATTTAAGCGTTTCGCAAATTGCGTTCAAAAGGCTTTTATCGGCAATATCCGTATCTTGCGAAAGCTCCCAAATTATTGTCTTTATACCGTTACGGTAGAACAAATCTATATTATCTTTAAGGCGAGCGTTCTGATTTGGAAAATGACCTAATCCTGTATCTATGCCGTTCAAATCAAAATCATTTATGGCTTTAACTAATGCGCCAACTATCCAATATTACTATACGCCGTTTTGAAACGCCAGACTCGTTTTCGTTTGTTTTGTCGTCCGCGCATCCTAACGCCAATATAGACGCGCATACAATTGTCCATAGTATTTTTTATACATATCGGCAAATTTAATGCGCGTTCTTATTCATAAAATATAGCGCCACGCCCAGAGCCAAAATAGCCAGCGCTAGATAGAGCATTTCAAGCGGCGTCGCGAACGTCATATGCAAAACGCGCTGAAAAAAGCTGACTACCAGCACCATAATGATCACCTTGCCCAGCTTGTCTTTAAGCTGATCAAGCGATTTGATCGTAAGAATGCTTACGTCTTTTAGCTCTATATCGTCTAGCTTCTCGATCCGCGAGATAAAGAGTTCGTATAGCCCGAAGCTAAATATCAGCAGCACGACGGCGATCAGGTAGAGATCGACCGCGCCGATAATGATCGACACTCCGTCGGCGTGCAGATCCACGTCGGCGTTATGGACGTAATACTGCCAAGTGATAATCGTCGCCTTCACCACGTCGTAGCTTGCGATAATAAACAGCGCCGTCGCCCCTAGCAGGCTAAAAACCACCGAAAGCATAACGAGAAGGCGGCTTTTTACCAGCGCGCTTTCAAATAGCCTCTCTAACACCGTTTTCCTCTTTAAATAAAATCAGTTTGTCTCGATCCACTTTTGCGCTATTCTCACCGCGTTTGTAGCCGCGCCCACGCGCAGATTATCCGCTACGATCCACAGGTGCAAAACGCGCTTGTCGTAAAGGTCCTCGCGTATTCGCCCCACAAAAACCTCGTCCCTTTCGCCGACGAGAATCGGCATAGGGTAGATGTTTTTAGAAGGATCGTCGAGCGTTACGATATGCTCGCCTTTTTTGAGCGCCTTTATCGCCTCTTTGGCGCTAATCTCTTTGGAAAATCGCGCCGCGATCGCCTCGCTATGCCCGCGCAAAACGGGAACGCGCGCGCAGGTGGCGGCGATTTGGATTTTCGCGCCGAGAATTTTTTGCGTCTCGTTGATCATCTTTAATTCCTCTTTCGTAAAGCCGTTATCCGTAAAGCTATCGATATGAGGAATAACGTTCAGCGCGATCTTATGCGGGAACTTTTTAGGCTCGATCCGATCGTAATCAAAGTTAAAAACCGCTCTGTTTTGCTCCATTAACTCGTCCATAGCCTTCGCGCCCGCGCCGCTTACCGCCTGATAGGTCGCTATATCGAGACGTTCCAAGCCAAAAGCGTCGTGTAGCGGTTTAAGCGCGATAACCATCTGAATAGTAGAACAGTTGGGATTGGCGATAATCCCTCTGTTTTTCCACAATTTAATATCGTCGGGATTGACCTCCGGCACGATAAGCGGAACGTCCTCGTCCATTCTGAAATGGCTGGTATTGTCGATCACAACCGCGCCAGCCTTCGCCGCGCTTGGCGCGAACTCCGCCGAGATCGCGCCGCCCGCGCTAAACAGCGCGATCTCTACTCCCTCCCGCGCGAAAACGTCGCGTTCTAAGGCTTTGACCTTGATTTTCTCGCCATTATACTCGACGTTTTTGCCCGCGCTCTTTTCGCTCGCCAACGGCGTTAGCCGAGAAACGGGAAACTTCTGTTCCTCCAAAACGCGGATCATCTCCGCGCCGACCGCGCCGGTCGCGCCAACAACGGCGACAACATACTTTTTCAACATTGTTTCCTTTATAAAAACTAGAGGCTAATTTTATATTTAGAGCGTTTAGTTTCAAAATCTTTGATCGGCATTCCTATCAGTTTCGCCGCTTCGACCGCGTCGCCTCGCGCTTCGCTTAGCGCCTGCGAGATCAACTCTTTTTCTAAGTTCTCAACGCTCTTTGCCCCGCTACGCGCGCGCAAAAACAGATCGTTTGGCTCTATTACCTCGCCGTCGCTTATGATCGCGCTCCGTTCGCAGACGCTAATAAGCTCTCTTACGTTGCCGTGCCAGCTATAACTTAAAAGCTCCTCTTTAGCCGCGTCCGAAAAACGTTTTTTAGCGAAACCGTATCGCTCGCATACGTTCATCAGGGCGGCTTCGGCAAGCGGCAAAATCTCCTCTTTGCGCTCTCTTAACGGCGGAATGGCGATCTCGATCGTGTTTAACCGGTAGTAAAGGTCCCCTCTAAAACGCCCCTCCTTGATCGCCTCGCCGATATTTTGGTTGGTAGCCGCGATCAGGCGCACGTCGATCTCTATATCTTTTAATCCGCCCAGTCTTCTGATCTTTTTTTCTTGGATAACGCGCAGCAATTTCGCCTGTAAGCCGTATGGCATTTCGGCGATCTCGTCTAAAAACAGCGTCCCGCCGTCCGCCTCCTCGAAGCGCCCCGGTTTTGCCGCTTGCGCGTCGGTAAAAGCGCCTTTTTCAAAGCCAAACAGCTCGCTTTCAATCAGCGCGTCGGGCAACGCCGCCATATTGATCGGGACAAACGGCTTTTCGCTGCGCGGCGAGTTGAAGTGAATAAATCCCGCGAATATCTCCTTGCCAACGCCGCTTTCGCCCAAAAGCATAACCGCCGCGTCGGTTTTGGCGGTTTTTAGCGCCACTTGGCGCGGGCGTTCAAGCGCGGTCGAGCTAACGATAAAGAACTCGTTTTTTGCCGTCTCTTTGTGCTTCGCCGGCTCGATACGCGTCGCTTTTTTGATCGCTTGAGCAGCTTTTTTAGCGCGGCTGATCGCCTCGATCAGCGTTTCGATCTCAAATGGCTTTTGCAAAAAATCCTTAGCGCCCAGCCGCATAGCCTCGATCGCCTTACTCAGCGTGGCGTTACCGGTAATCACGATCGCCTCGTATCTGCCGTTTAGCTCGCGCAAAAACTCCAGCCCGTCCATAAACGGCATCGTTAGATCGGTTATCACCAGCTCGAAACTATCGTCAAGTTTTTTAAGCGCGTCTTTGGCGTTTTTGAAGCTGACTACCTCGTAATCGGCGCGCTCCAAGAAGGCGGCTTCAAGCGATTTGCGCAGGTTAATATCGTCTTCAACGATCGCTATTTTCATATACGAGGATTGTAACCATATCCTCTTTAACAAAAACTCCAATTCGCGCCGACGGAAACGTAAGCACGGTCTTAGAACCGACGTCGCGCCGCCTCGACTCCGCCGCGTCGCTTAGCAACACCCCGTTTTTAAACAGGTTTTCAAGCAGTTCGTCTTGATGGGCTTCCAACAGTTTCGTTACGCTAAGCTCGCTCTCTCGCGGCTCTATCTCAAAAGAAAAACCGTTTTTAACGCGCGCGGATTTAGAGACGACCATCGCTTTGGCGATTGTAAGTTTCTCGCTTAAAATCGCGTGTTTCGCGCTTGATTGCCGATAACCGATAAGGTATTCGTCCGCGCCGGCAATCGTGGCGATAAGCAGTAAGCGAATAAAAATTCCCATACCGCCAAAAAAGCAACGCGCGTTCCTATGTAATTATAAGAGTTAGGCGGTATAATAACGGCTAACGCCAATTTTAAGAGTTATCGCAATGGCAATGAAAGCAGTAGACGATCGCGCCAAATTAACGCTTCGCAACCAACTAGAGTTGCTTTGTTTTCGCGTTTTACCCGACGGCACGCGATTTTCCATTAACGTATTCAAAGTGCGCGAAACCGTCAAATATAAAAAACTTACCGATCTGCCGGAGTCCGATAAGGTAATCTGCGGTCTTTTGACGCTTCGCAAAGAGATAATCCCCGTCGTCGATCTTAAAGAGTGGCTTTACGGCGGCTCTCACAAAGCGAACGCGATTAGAGCCGCCGTCGCGTCGATCGATCCGATGGACACTCAAATTATCGTGTGCGAGTTTGACAACGTAACGATCGGGCTGTGGGTCTATCGCGCCGACTACATTATGCGTAGAAATTGGGAAGAGATAAAGGTGCCGGTATCCAGCGAGTTTGGCAACAAAACCAACAATTACACTAAAAGCGACGGCGGCGATATAGTCTATATTGTCGATGTGGAAGGAATGTTGTCCGAACTATTTCCGATGGTCGCCGCGCGCGATAAGGACGAGATCGAGGCGCTCGCGCCCCTGTCGTTAAGAAAAGATTTGAACGTGCTGATCGCCGACGATTCCAAGAGCGCGCTAAAAGGGCTGACAAACGTGCTAGATAAATACGGGGTCGCTTACGTGGCGTTTGAAAACGGACGCAAGCTCCTAAACTATATCGCCGAAAACGGCATAGAGCATACGGGGCTAATCATCACCGATCTAGAGATGCCCGAAGCCAGCGGCTTTACCGTGATAAAAGAGTTAAAGGGCAATCCGCGCACCGCCAAAGCTCCGATCGTAGTCAATACCTCGATGACCGCCGAAAGCAACGTGGAGTTAGCGAGGAATCTAAACGCGCAAGGGTTTATCGGCAAAACCAACCCGCGCGAGATTTCGCGCTATCTGAAAACCTATCTTGGCGCGAATTAGCGCGGAGGAGTAGAACGTTTTCGTCGTCTATGCGATCTTGGCGGCGATTGCGAAGCGGGGTTAGTCGCCGATCTCTAGTTTCAAGCGTTTCAGGTAGGCTTCGCGCGATATTTCTACGCCGCCCAAAGAGGCTAAGTGCGCGCTGGGAATCTGACAGTCAATCATATCGATCTCGCCAAAGGGCGTATTTTTGCTCAAAAAAGCGAGCGCCGCTTTGGACGCGTCCGGCTTAAAGGCAAACATCGATTCGCCAAAGAATACGCGCCCGATCTGCAAACCGTATAGCCCTCCGACAAGCTCGCCGTTTTGCCAAGACTCTACGGAGCGCGCGTAGCCTAACTTATGCAGATCGCGGTAGCTTTTGATAAAATCGCCCGTAATCCACGTTCCTTTCTCTCGTTTGCGTTTTATATTGGCGCAGGCTTCGATCGTTTGCTCGAAAGCGTAATCGGTTTTAATTTCAAAGCGATTATTTTTGATCGTCCGCGCCAAACTTTTAGATAAGCGAAACTTGGAAGGCTCCAAAATCATACGAACTCGCGGCGAATACCAGTGCGGCATACGGCATTCTATAAACCAAGGAAACAAGCCGATTTTATACGCGTTGAGAATTCGATCCGTCGATAGATCGCCGCCTATTGCGACGAGATCGTCGAAATCTTCGGCGTCAAGGTTAGGAAACGGTTCCGACACGCCGATAATATACAGCGGGGGATTTTTATGAACTAAAATCAAACTCTAACTCGTCGGCTTTGAGCCTGACAACCGCTTTGCCGCCTTTCGCGAGTTTGCCAAAGAGCGCCTCGTCGGCGATTTTATCCTTAATCTTCGCTTGAATTAGCAATCCTAGCGGTCTTGCGCCCATATCCTTGTCGTAGCCGTTTTTCGCAAGATACTCTCTAGCTTCGGCGCTAAGATCGATCGCGATCTTTCGTTCGGCAAGTTGCGAGGCAAGCTCGCCGATAAACTTATCTACTACGAAACTCATCGTTTCTTGGCTAAGCGGCGCAAAGTGCGCGATCGCGTCGAGACGGTTTCTAAACTCAGGCGAAAAGAACGCGCCGATCGCCTCCTCCGTCCGATTTACCGCGTTGTTTCCAAAGCCGACCACGCCCGCTTCGCGCGCGCCTAAATTGCTTGTCATAATAAGAACCGTGTGGCGAAAATCCGCTTCCGCGCCGTTATTGTCGGTTAATTTCGCCGCGTCCATCACTTGTAAAAGGATATTGATTAGATCGGGGTGCGCCTTTTCGATCTCGTCGAGCAAAATCACGGATCGCGGGTGTTTACGCGCGCATTCGACGAGCGCTCCGCCTTGATCGAAGCCGACATAACCGGGCGGCGCGCCGACAAGACGGCTAACGCTGTGTTTTTCCATATACTCGCTCATATCAAAACGAGCGAAATGAACGCCAAGACTCTCCGCAAGCTGCTTTGCCGTTTCGGTTTTGCCCACGCCCGTAGGTCCCGTAAATAGAAACGAACCGATTGGGCGCGTCGGGGAGCCAAGTCCGGCGTAAGAGCGCTTGATCGCTTTAACCAACTGCTCTATGGCGCTATCCTGCCCGAAAACCCGATGTTTAAGATCGAGTTCCAACGCGCGCAGCCGATCCAAATCGTCGTCCGCGCCGGCTTTGATTGGCGCGCCTATCATCTTTGAAACGACGCGCTCTATATCGGCTATGCCGACCTGCGTTCGTTTTTTCGACTCTTTTAATAGATGAAACGACGCGCCAACCTCGTCGATTACGTCGAGCGCCTTATCGGGCAGAAAGCGATCGTTGACGTATTTTGCGGACAACTCGACGGCGGAACGCAAAACCGCGTCCGAATAGCGAACGCCGTGATACGCTTCGTATTTGGATTTCAATCCGCGTAGAATCCGCACGCTCTCTTCGGCGCTAGGCTCGTTTACCACAATTTTCTGAAAACGGCGGCTTAAAGCGCGATCTTTTTCAAAAAACTGTCTATATTCGTTGTGCGTGGTCGCCCCTATGCAGCGCAGTTTGCCGCCGGCGAGCGCCGGTTTTAGGATATTTCCGGCGTCCAACGCGCCGCCGCTAGCGCTTCCCGCGCCGACAAGCGTGTGTATCTCGTCTATAAATAAGATAACGCCCTCTTTCGAGGACAACTCGTCGATCACTCCTTTTAAACGCTTCTCAAAGTCGCCGCGATATTTGGTGCCGGCTACCAAAGCTCCCATATCCAGCGCGTATATCCGCGAACCTTCTAGCATTTTTGGCGCTTTGTTTTCGGCGATCAACATCGCTAACCCTTCGGCGATCGCGGTTTTACCCACGCCCGGTTCTCCCGTAAGGATCGGATTATTTTTCTTGCGGCGGCAGAGCGTCTGAAGCGAGCGCGTCATCTCGTCGGCGCGTCCCACGATGGGATCGATCGCGCCCTTTTTCGCCAGCGCGACAAGCTCTACGCAAAATTGTTCCAAATAGGTTTTCGCTTTGTTCGGTTCATATTGCGTCTGCGATTTGTTCTCTTCCGACGTTTCGATCTGGCTGATCTCCTCTAGGATATTGATCCGCTCGATTCCCTGCAAACGCATTAGATACACGCCGTAACTGTTTCCGTCCTCAAAGATGCTCGCGAGCAGATCGCCCTGATCGGCTTCGGTTCGTCCCGCGCCCTCTACGTGCATAAGCATCGTCTGCATAACCTTCTGCGCCGCTACCGTCTGCGTAGGCTCCGCGCCTTCGGGCGCGATCTCGATTTCGCGCGAGAGATACGCGTCGAGCCCGATCTTTAGCGATCCGACGTCGGCGCCGCACCGCTCCAATATCTTTTGCGTCGTCGGATCGAATAGGGCGGCGTAGGAGAGGTGATCGACGGTGATAAACTCATGGCGGCGGCGTTTGGCTTCGCGTATCGCGGCGACGATCACCTTGTTTAACGATCTGCTAATCATCGAGCCTCTTCATAGAACATCTAAGAGGATAGCCGTTTGCTTTTGCCGTCGAATGCACCTGCAACACTTTCATCTGCGCTATCTCGCGGCTGTATTCCCCGCACACGCCCACGCCGCGATGATGAACGGAGTAGGTGATCTGTTCGGCTTCCGTCTGATTTTTATGAAAGATCCGCTCCAACACCTTGACCACAAAATCCCATGTGGTGTAGTGGTCGTTGTGGAGTAAAACCTGATATTTGCGAGGAGGTCGCAAATGCGTCTGGCGCTCTAACTCCTGCTCGCGTTCCTCTTTCGTGGTCACCGCCGCTTAACCTTTCGTCTGTTATAAGACGGACATATTACTAAAAGGCGTCTAATTTTGCAAACATTTTTGCCCGTTTTTGAATCGACGTCGCGCGTTTTGTTGCTTTTGACGCTTGGTTGGTATATTATATTAAATCTTCAATGGTTCTCCTATCGCTTTGATCGGCTGGTTTTTCATCATACGAAACCGTGGTGGAACGTCGCTAACGTTGTTATGCCGATCGCGCTTTTTTACGCGGCGGGCGCGTATTTTTGGCTGTTTTTTTATCTCGTATATCTGCCGACGTTATTTTTGTGGTATCGCAAAATTGATAAAAAGTTGGTCGTTACCGCGCGCGTTAAGCGGTTTTTCGCGCTGTTGGCGTTTGCCGCCGCGCTGAGCGAATCTCTGCGTTTTTGGGGCGCGGCGCAGGATAGCGGAACGCTCTCGGCGCTGCTTTTAACCTTTGTTTGTTCGCAGGTACTGGAAAACTTTCTTCGCTTCCGCTTCAAAAAACGAGCTTCGCGCAAACTGCTCGCCCGTCGGGAACTGATCGTAATCCTTTTGACGGCAAGCTACGGCAAAACTAGTTTGAAACATTTTCTGCTGGATATATTAAAGCCGCGTTTCAAGGTTTACGCCACGCCCGGCAACGTCAATACCGATCTTGGAATCGCCGCCGACGTCAACAACGCTCTGCCAAGCGACGCGCAAATCTATATAGTCGAAGCCGGCGCGAGAGAAATAGGCGATATTCTAACGATCGCGGCGATGACGCGACCGCACTACGCGATCATAGGCAAGGTCGGCAAACAGCATATCGAGTATTTCAAAACCGAAGAGAACGTCAAACGCGCTAAACGCGAAGCGCTGGTTTCGCCGAGAATGCGGCGCGCGATAGTCCATGAAAGCGCCGACGTAACGCCAAGCGAATCGATCGTAACGCTAAAAGACGGGCAAATAGAAAACCTTGAGGCGACGCTGGAAGGGACGCGGTGGGATTTAGTTTTGAACGATCGGCGGGTTCGGTTTGAAACGCCCGTCTTGGGCGGTTTTAACGCCGTCAATATATCGCTGGCGTTCCTTGCCGCGCGCGAACTTGGCGTAAGCGAGGAGGAGATTGTAAGGGCGGCGGGCAAGTTAGCCAATTTCGCCCACCGTTTGCAGCCGATCAAAAATAAATACAAGTTTATCCTAGACGACAGCTATAACGGCAATCTGGAGGGAATGTTAAGCGCGATCGAGCTTTGCTCGTCGTGGAAAGATCGGAAGGTTATCGTTACGCCGGGCATAGTGGAAAGCGACGAGGAGAGCAATATTGCGCTCGCGACGAAGATCAACGAAGTTTTCGATCTCGCGCTGATCACCGGAGCGCTAAACGCCGATCTGCTATGTTCTCGCATCGATCGCGCCAAACGCAAACGAATCTACGATAAACGCGGATTAGAAGCCATACTCGCCAAAGAGACGCGATCGGGCGATCTGATACTGTTCGCCAACGACGCGCCAAGCTATGTTTAACGCCTTTTCGCCGCTAAAACGCGCGCTAGAACATTTGGGGCAAACGCCTCGCTAGGCGGCTTCGGACGACCGCGCGGTAAAAAATCGGCGCTCGTATCATAAATAACACGCTATGATATTGGCTAGTATTTTTGACGGGGAATTTACCATGCAGGTTAAACGCTACGTATTGTTTTCGGTTTTGCTCTTGGTCGCGCTAACGATTTTTATATACATCAGCGACAGCTCCAACTACTCTCTTACTATCGGCGAAGAGAAATACGACGTCCCGATTGCCATCTGCGCTATGTTGCCCGCGTTGGTTGTGTTTCTGGTCTCCTTTTCGCATATCGCCTTCTATTCGGCGGCGACGTTTTTCGCCAGATCCGCGTTGGACAAAGATTTCAAAACGTTGAAAAAATTGGCGATCAACGCGCTTTTAGGGCAGACCAGCGTTCTTACCGTGAAACGTTCGGAGTTAGCGCCGATCGGGCGCGTTTTAGCCGACGCGCGGCTTAAACCGCGTTCCAACGACGAAAAGACGGGCGATAGCGAGATTGACGCGGTTCTAGACTTGCTAGCCAAGCTCGAAAAAGGCGAAATAGCGGAGTTAAGCGAGCTGAAGCTCATTAAAAATAGCCCCGTCTGGGTGTCGTTTCAGCTTATAAAGATGAAAGGCGATCCAAAGATTAGCGAGGAGCTGCTCGCGTTCGGCGAAGCGGGAAGCGACGTTTACTTTCAAGCGTTGGAAACATACGCCACATACGGCGATAAAAAGCGGTTTATGCGCGCCGATATGAAAATAAACGCAAAGACCATTCTTAACCTGCTGTCGCGTTACCGCGCGCCGATTCAGAGTTTAGAATTTGAGACGAGCGAGATAATCAGCCTGATTGGCAGAACCTCCTTCGAGGAGAGGGATTTCGTAGCGTTAGCGCGAATTATGAAAGAGCGAGCGTCGCCCGATTTGCTGTTGGAGATTTTCGCGCAGCTTAAAAACTCTTTTGAGGCGGCTCAGAGCGCGTGGTTGTATATCAATATAGAGCTTGAAAGACAGGATAACACGAGAGAGATTTTAGACGCCAGCGCGCGCGACGAATATATAGCGTTCAAATACTATTTCGCGCTGAAAGAGGCGGGATTATCGCCAAATCTCGATTCGCTGATTGATCGCGCCTTTTGATTTTGCGCGGAAACGTTTTGTCTTAGCGCCGCTCGCGGGTTGGAGCGACCCGCCTTTTCGCGCCGCCGTTAAACGTTTCGGAGCCGATCTAACGGTAAGCGAGATGATCAGCGCCAACGCGCTTATTCGCAATCCGCTTAAAACAAAAAAGCTATACGCAAAAAGTCCGCTTGAAACGCCTTACGCGGTTCAGATTGCGGGCGCGCGCGCAAGAGAGATCGCAGAAGCGGCTAAGGCGCTCTCGGACGACGACGAGGTCGATATTATCGATCTTAACGCGGGTTGTCCAGCGCCTAAAATAACGCGCGGCGGCGGCGGAAGCGCTCTGCTGAAAACTCCGTCGGCGCTTGGAGAGCTTGTCGGCGCGATCAAAAAAAACGGCGGTCAAAAACTAACCAGCGTAAAAATTCGCTTAGGTTTTAACGAGAATAACGGCGTTTCTCTCGCGAAGATTTGCGAGGAGGAGGGCGCGGATTTTATAACCGTTCACGGTCGCACAAGAGCGGGAGGCTTTAGCGCGCCTGTGGATTACGAAGCGATTGGAGAGATTAAATCGCGGCTTAAAATCCCCGTGATCGCAAACGGCGACATAGACTCGCGCGAGAAAGCGCTGAGCGTTTTTAGGATTACAAACGCCGACGGCGTAATGATCGGACGCGGCGCGACAGGCGCTCCTTGGATCTTCGCGCAATTAACAAACAATCCGCCTTTTGCCGACGGCTTGTTAAAGCGATCGGTAGTTTTGGAGCATTTTGATCAAACGATAGCGTTTTACGGCGATCGCGGCGCGATTATTTTTCGTAAACATCTGCACAGATACTCCAAAGGCTACGCGCAATCGTCGGCGTTTCGGGCGGAGATCAATAAGCAAAGCGAGCCGTCGATCATAAGAAAGGCAATCGAGACGTTTTTCGACGCTCAATAAGCAAAACTCGCTAAGCGATCCAACGGCGCTTTTGTCTTATTCGCCGCGCACGGTTTTTGTCTTTTTGCGCGATCGCGGCGGCGAATAAATATGCGCTAGATTTCTTAACCTATTTTTGCGCGAAACCTCGCCTTTTAAGCATGGCATAACAGCAGGAAGCGGGGTAGGGCGGGGCAAATAAAGGTTTTAATCTTTTTGGCTTTCGCTAACGCCGTTTTGCCCCCATAGCGATAAACCCATAGAGAATACCGCTAAAAGCGCTTTATAAGATTTTAGCGCGGCGCAATTATCTAGGCGAGCAAGTCGTATCGCCCTCTTCGCAAACGCCTAGCTTTTTGATCTCTTCTGTTCTAACTCGCGTTTTGTCGGCGATGCAGAGGTTTAACGCCATAGCGCGAGCGCTGCCGCCCTTAGCGCCTAAACTTTATTTAGCTCTTTATCGGCGGCTTTATACTCGTTTGCGGCGCATATATTAAGCTCCGTTTGCGTTTTTGCGTCGTCGCAACTTGGCGCGGCGAAACACAAGCCTGCCGCGCACGAGAAAATAAACGCGCCTTTTACAACCGTTAGGTTTTTCATAACTCTCCTTTCAGAGTCGATTTTTGCTTTATTGTAAGCGAATCAAAAACAATCTCATACGACTGCCGTATAAGCAGCTCCAGAAAATCCTCGCCGATCGTAGTATGTTTATAATAGAGCGTATTCCAGTGTTTTTTATTCATATGATAGGCGGCGGTAATATCGCTATACTTTTCGCGCAGATGAAGATTGACGAACGGATCGTTTTTGAAGTTCATCATCGGCGTTTTTGGATCGCGCATAAGAAGAACAAATATCTTGCCGCCAATACGATAAAGCATGGAATCCCAGCTAGGTTTATACTCTTTTATCGCGCCTCGTTGTTTAAGCGCGGCTTTTTCTATCGTCCGTTCCGTAATCATCGCCGTTTTCCTTATGTGATCGCCCGCGCGAGGGATACGCCTAACGCGCCGCATAAAAGCGCGAGAGAGTTATTTAACAAAACATTTGCGATCGTCTTAATCCAAGCGCCGCTTTGAGCCAGCGCGATCGTCTCGTAAGCAAACGCCGAAAAGGTGGTAAAAGCGCCCAAAAAACCTACGATCGCAAACGCTCTAAACTGCGGCGTTACGGCGGCTTTTTGCGAGATCGTCGTCAGTAAAAACAGCGCGGCAAACGCGCCGATCGCATTAACAATCAACGTTGCGTAGGGAAAGCCGCCGCCTAAAAACCGCGTTGAAGCGACGCCAACGCCGTAACGCGCCAACGCCCCTAACGCGCCGCCTAGAGCGATATATAAAACCTCTATCATCGTCGCTTTAACCCTTTTTGAACGTAGCCTTTCATTAACGGCGAACGCGAGAAAGAGGGAGATAACGATATGTTCGTCCCCTCGATAATAGAAGACCATAAACGCCAAACGCGCCGCGAATACCAAAAAATGATCGACGCGATCAGAGCCGCCTCCGCAATAAACGTCGTTTTAATAAACGCGTTAATAGCTTGATTATTCGCCGCGCCAACGCGAATCGCCCATATCGACGCAAGGGCGATCGCGAGGACAAAGGGCGTTGCGCCTAACCCCGCGCCTCTAACTTTGCGCCCTTCCATCATTTCTCCTTTTCGCACCGCCAAGAATGGCAAAGGGCAAGATTATAGCAAAGCGTCGATATAACGCGCCTCGCCGCGCGCGACCCAACTATCTCAAAACGCCTCTTACGCGGCGCGTTAATCGCGGCGAAACAGGTTTGTCGTCCGCGCTACGCGACGTCAAAACGCCAAATTTCGTTCGTAACGTTAGATAAAAAACGACGGTCGTGGCTTACTAACAGCAGCGCTCCGTTATAGGCTTTTAGCGCGTTCTCCAACGCCTCGATCGACGCTATGTCCAGATGGTTGGTAGGCTCGTCCATCACTACGATCGCCGGCTTTTGCGTCAGCCCGAACGCAAGCAGCAGTTTTCGCGTTTCGCCCGGACTCGGCGACGCGCTTTGCAGTAAAGCGTCTGGATCGCCGCTTAAACGGACGATCAAACTCATAAGCCAGCCCTTTTCGTCGTTTTTCATCGTTTGAACGTTTCTGAGCAGTTTTATCGATTCGCTCGCGCTGATCTCCTGCGGTATATAGAGCGCTTCGTCTTCGAGCCAATCGCGGCTTTTTATAAAACGCTCGATAAACCTACTTTTACCGCAACCGTTTCGCCCTGAAATACCTATGCGGCTACGCTCGTCGATTCTGCGCGTTTCAAAAACAATCGGAAATAGTTTTGGGTAACGCGCCGCCTCGATCTTAACGCCGGTTTCATAACGCGGCGCGATCGTCTCTAGCTTATTTTTCGCCTGTTCTAGTCGGCTCTGAAACCGTCTTAATATATTTGTATCCGTCGCGTCTTTACTTGTTACGATCGCTCTGTCTATCCGTCCTTTTTTATCGCTATCTTTGGGATTTATATCGCGTTTTGAAATGCGTTTGCGGCTTTGCTCCGCCTTCTCGCGCCGCGCCTGCGTTATTTTTTCTAACTTTCTAATCTCTTTGGATTGCAGATCGCGGCGCTTAACGGCGTAATCTATCTCGCGATCGCGTTCGATCGCGGCGGTTGAATAAGAGGAGCCTCGCGCGATCGCGCCGCCGTTTTCCACAAAAATTGTTCGTTGGCATAAGCGATCTAAAAGCTCTCTATCGTGGCTTATCAACAGACCAAATCCGTCGTATTTTTCTAGCGCGCCTATTAAATACTCCCTCGCCTCGCCATCAAGATGGTTTGTCGGTTCGTCTATGATAAGCAACTCCGGATTTTTGTATAGCGCGATCGCTATCTGCAAACGTTTGCGCTCGCCATAACTTAATCTGTGCCATCTATCGAGCCAATCGCTTTCTATATTTAGCCGATCGCGTAACAAAAACGCCTCTTTATTGGAGGCGTTTATAAAATCTCTCGCGTTTTGCGGCGCGTCGTCCGCGCGTTGCTCGGCGTAATAAACGGAGATTTTGACCTTTTGAGCGATCAGTTTCGCTAAGGTCGTTTTGCCCGCGCCGCTTTTACCTACAATGCCCGTCCAACCGCGATAAACTTGCAAAGATATATCGCTAAAAACGGGCTGGCTCGCTTTGTCGTAAATAAACGAAAGATTATGAAAAACAAGCGAATTCATAGGCGTTCCTTTGTAAGACTTAGCGCGGATAAGGTCGTTTGATAAGCAAATTATATCGCCCTTTTAGCAAACGCCTAGCCTTTTTACGGACGATCAAACTCATAAGCCAGCCCTTCTTGGATAAGACGCGGCTTCCCGCCTCAATAAAGCGCGAAAAAGCTACCGTTTTGCCTTTTTACGACATACTTAATCGTTACTCTCTTTACTTTTTGCAAACGGCGGCGTAAAAACGCCGATCAAAAATATTCCTAATGGTATCAGCAAATATATGAAAGGAGAAAATATTTTAAATAGATTTTTATAAGTGT
>JAIRNH010000055.1 GCA_031258155.1 Helicobacteraceae bacterium
TAGCTTATAATCGATCGGATCGTGAAGCGTCTGCGTTCGCGCGTTGCGCCAAAATCTATCAAAGCCTAGTTCGCGCGTGGTGGCGCGAGAGCCTAGCGCCTCGAATATCCCGCTTGTAACCTCTAGCGCCGTTTGCGTCGCGGCGTAGCGCGATTTGGCTACGGCGATCGCAAACTCTCCGCGCTCTCGTTCGCTAAGCGCTTCGGCTTTCGCCCAGAGCGGGTCGATCAGATCGTTTGTTCGATCTACTAGGGCGCGCGCGCTTTCCAAAGAGACGAGCAGTTCGCCAAGCCGCCGTAAAAGTAGCGGGTCTTTTTGAGCCGTCGGCGCGATCGAGGCGAGCCAAGGGCGGGTTTCTTTTCCGCGCGCGTAGTCGATCGCGGCGGCGTAAGCGCCCTCCGCAATCCCCAGAAACAGAGCGCCGAAAAATAGCTGTCCGATCAGCGGGCGAAAGGACGAAAACGGCGTGGAGAGCGGACCGGGATCGCGTAATACCTCGCTTGCCTCCACGCGAACGTTCTTAAAATAGAGCCTGCCGCTGTCGGTTTGGCGTTGTCCGATATTGTCCCAATCGCCTTCTATCTCGATCCCTTCGCGGCTGGTCGGGATCGCGGCGACTAGCGTTTTGCCATCTTCGTTATCCTCGCTGCCCGTGATCGTGATGTAGTCGCTATCTTTTGCGCCTGTGGCGAAGTTTTTCACGCCGTTCCACAGATAACCGCCGTCCTTTTGTTTGATCGCTATCACATCGCGTTTAAGCTGATTGAGCGCGTTAGCCCAGAACCAGCCGTTAGCGGCGGTGTCGCGGTGCAACTTCGTCCATTGCTCTTTGTTTCCGTAAAGCCGCACGGTGGCGAGTTGATAGTTGTGGAAAGCGAACAGGTGCGCAAGCGAGCTATCCACGCGGGCGAACTCCGCGAAGATTGCGATTAACTGCTTCCAATTGCCGCCAGAGCCGCCATGCTCTTTGGCGATAAAGAAATTTAGCAATCCGCTCTCTTTGATCAGGTTGCGTTCCCTGACGGGCGTGCCGCCCTCTTTGTCGCGCTTAGCCGCCGTTTTGGCGAAATCCGCCGCTAACTCTTTGGCTATCTTCAACGCCTCGTCAAAAGAGGCTAAAGTCTTGCTCATAGGATACTCCTTATATCTCGTAATTGTCTTTCGCGTCCGCTACGATCGCGCCGTCGCGCAACGCCTCGAAAACGCGCCTTTTTATCTGCCCGAAACTTGGCGAGGAGCGATCGCGCGGTTCGGGCAGATCGACTGCGATCTCTCTGATTATTCGCCCCGGTTTAGCGTCCATCACAAAAATCCGATCGCTTAAAAACGTCGCCTCCTCCACGTCGTGCGTAACGAGGATCATCGTCGTCTTTTCGGCGCCCCAGATACGTTTTAGCTCCTCCTGCAGCCGCATTCTCGTGATCGCGTCAAGCGATCCGAACGGCTCGTCAAGCGCCAAAATCTCAGGATTATTGACAAGCCCTCGCGCGATCGCGGCGCGTTGCGCCATACCGCCGCTTAGCTGGCGCGGATAGGACTTTTCAAAACCGCTTAATCCCACAAGCGCGACATGCTCTTTGACCGCCTTAATCTTGTCCGCTTTGCTTCGCGGCGCGTTTAACAGCGCGATCGCGACGTTTTCTTCCAGCCTAAGCCACGGTAGCAGGCGGTGATCTTGAAAGACGATGCCGCGTTCCAGCCCCGCGCCCAATATCCGCTCGCCGCGCAGTAAAATCTCGCCCTCATACTCTCCGTCCAGACCGACGATCAGGCGCAAGAGCGTGGTTTTGCCGCAACCGCTTGGTCCCACGATGGAGACAAACTCGCCCTTTTCGACGGCGAAACTTACGCGCGAAATTACGTCGAGCCGTCCGCCGTTTTCAAGCGCGAAACTCTTGGATACGCCGTCGATCGCGAGTAGCTTACTCATTAAAGCCGACTTTCCATTTAAGCGCGCGCCGTTGCGCGAAAAACATAGCGCGATCTATCGCGAAGCCTATCAATCCGATCAGAACCATACACACGAGCAGTTGATCGGTCATCAGAAGCTGTTGAGCGCGAAAAATTAGAAAACCAAGCCCCTCCAGCCCGCTTAGCCCTTCGGCGATCACGACAATCGCCCACGCTAAACCAGCCGAGTAGCGAAACGATACGGCGATCGAAGGCGCCGCCGCCGGCAAAATCACCTTGCGTATCAACTGCCATTTATCGAGCTTCAAAACTTCGGCAAGCTCTATATATTTCTTGTCGATGTTATGAATGCCCTGTAAAACGTTCAGAAAAACCGGAAAAAAGACCGATTTGGCGATGATAAGAATCTTTGCAGGCGCGCCCAACCCCAGCCATACGACGATCAGCGGCAGCCATGCGATTGTCGGGATATGGCGCAAAGTGTTCAGCGTGGAGCCGAAAAACAGCTCCGTATTGCGCGATAAACCCGCCGCGAGTCCTAGCGACACGGCTACGGCGGCGCCGTAAATAAAGCCCTGCGTTACGATAGAAACGCTCGTCAATATATCGCTTAACAGGTCTTGTTTATTCAGCATATACCAAAACGATTTGACGACGCTAACGGGCTTGGGCAGAAAGATCGGCTCGACCCATTCGTAGCTACTCGCCGTTTGCCAAAGCGTAAAAATAATAACCGGCAAAAATATACCGATATATAAACGCCGCGCAAAAAAAGCTCTCATAAACCTCTCCGCGAAAATGACGAACGCCGTTTAAGCGTTCGCCAATTATTTATTTTTTGTAGATCGAGTGCGTTCCGCCCGCGAAAAATCGTCCGTCGATAAAGGCGTCCACCTCTTTGTCGGTCAGGCTTTTTTGCGTCAGAATGTCGTCGCCGTTGGCTATGTAGTAGCGCAGGAACTCTTTGATAGCCGTTCTCGCGCGATTGGCGTTCGCCTCGCCGCCCGTAAATTCCCACTGTCCGATGTGCGTAATCTGAAAGAGCGCCACTTCGATCGGGACGCGGGTCTCTTTGGCGATAATCTCAGCCGCTTCGTTGGGGTGATCGGTAGCCCACGCGCGAGTTTTTTCGCGCGCGGTCAAAAAGGCTTTGATTACCTGCGGATACTTATCGACAAAATCTTTGCGCGCCACATAGGTAATGCGACCCGCGTGGTTGATATAAACGCCGTCGTCGGCGGGGTGATCGACAATTTTGAATTTGCCGGAAAGCCACGGTCCCGTAAATGCGGGCGCGGCTAGATGAACGGCGGTAGCGTCCGTCTCGCCCGAAAGAACGGCGGCGATCGCCACGGCGGAGTTGTCGATATTTTCGTGTCTTACTTTGCCTTTTTTCAGACGCGAATCAAACGGAATACCCGCGCTATTTAGACTTTCAAACGGCGCTGACCAGTAGCACGAAATGCGACTAGAGCCGAACTTCTTGCCCTCTAAATCCGTAACCGAATTGATCTGCTTGTTGTTCGCAGCCGCCAAAGTCGGCGTGCGGTAGCGGTTGGAAGGCTCGCTAATCCATATCACGACCGTGTTCAGCCCGTTTATGCGGTGAATTGTCGAAGGATAGACCATTCGTTGCGCGATCGCGAGCGATCCGCCGCCCACCGCCGCGCTTTCAGCCCCTAAAAGCTCCGCCGCGCCCTGCGCGATCAGCGTGATCTTCTTTGTGCCGATCTTGTCGAACTCCTCTTTGAAAAAGCCCTTTTCCAGCGCGACCACCGTCCAAGGCGACTTTTGGAGATTTATCTCCTTTAATTCCGGATCGGCTTGCGCGATCGAAACCGACAGACCAAACGCCGCCAACATGGCGATCGTTTTTGCGATACCTGATTTTCTCCGCATGTTTTCCCTTTTTGCGTAATGAAACGCGCGAAAGGAGACGCAAATCCCGCCGTTTCAGCGACGGCGTTATAGACTTGCGCGTCCTAACTTAGCGTAGGATGCGCTCCGATCTTTTGTTTAGCGCCAACTAACAGACCAAGATCGGAGCGGCTTACACAGCCTAAATGAACAAGTTTTGATCGCTTTCAATCAAAACTTAGCAATAGTCTAGCCTTCTTTTGCTTAATTGTTTATAAAGTTGATTGAATTGGTCAAGATTATAATCGGAATCAGCCGCCAAAGATAACGGGTCAGGCAAGGTTGCGGCGAAATATGAAGTTTAAACGAGCGGCGTTTTATGCGAAAACGATCCGCGACGCGCCTTAATTACGCGGCAAAAGATCGCTATTACGCGCTTTGATCGTAGTCGGGGCGGCGGCGCATTTCCTTTTAGCGAGGAAGCGCTAGGCTTTTGCCGATGGAAACGTTAAACCTGCTTGGCGCGGTAAAACACAAAAATCGGGGCTTTTCGCCGCGCAAAATCGCTCCCGCCGTTTTAGCGACCGATCGCGCGGCGATAATCGGAGCGCCTCGCGCGGGCAAAAGCGCGTTGGCGCTCTCTTGCGCGATTGATAGCGCAAAGCCGTTTTTGTATATCGATCTCGCCGACGAACGCGTTTCGATCGGCGCGATCAAGGCGGAGCTTGGCGCGTATCTCGCCGCGAACCGCGTAAAACTGCTGGCGATCGACAACTACGACGAACGATTAACGCTAGAGGGAATCGAAGCCGATACGATATGGCTAATATGTAAAAAAGCGCCGAGCGGGTTTCAAAGCCAGACGCTTTTCGCGCTAGATTTTGAAGAGTTTATGGCGCGCGGGGCAAGCGGCGATCCGCAGGCGAGTTTCGACGATTTTTTACGAACGGGCGGCTTGGCGGAGCTAGGGCGGCTTGACGAATTTGAAAGGATTAAGCGCGCGCAAGAGATTTTGCGAAGCGTTTGCGCGACGCCGCAAAAAAAGGCGATCTTCTCTTGGTTTTTGCTGCGAGGCGCAAACGCATTAACGCCTCATCAGGCTTACGAAGCGCTAAAACCAAAAATCGCCGTCTCAAAAGACACGCTTTATAGCTACATAGAGTTTCTAACGGATTCGCGTATGCTTTTTGCGGTTCCAAAACTTGGCGCTTTAGCCGCTCCGCGCAAATTCTACCCTTACGATCACGCGCTGCGCGAAGCGATCAGCTTCGATCTCGCGCTACATAAAACCTTTGAAACAATGATCGCTATGGAGCTTATCAAACGCGGAAAAACGCTCTATTACGCCGACGATATCGATCTGTTGGTAGCGCAGGACGACAGAGCGATTATCGCCGCGCCGTTCGCGGATAAAGCGCGTTTAAGCGAAAGACTTAAAAACGTAAAAACAAAGGTAAAAAAGACGGAGTTTATCACGATGGGATTTGCCGCGAATTTACGCGCGAACGCGGAAGCGCTTCCGTTTTGGGAGTGGGCGTTAAGCCAGTAACCGCCTACAAAAGTTTTTAAACCGCCGTCATTTTTGTACCTACAATATACCTACAGAGAGGGTTGTTACTACAATGATTTGACTGATTTAAGCGCGTAATATGGCGGGCAGGGTGAGATTCGAACTCACGGAGGTTTTACCCTCGTCGGTTTTCAAGACCGGCGCTTAAACCGCTCTGCCACCTGCCCTAGTCGATTAGCCGTAGCCAAAATCGTCGCCGACTTCCAACTCCAATTTTAGAGGCGATATGGCGGACAGAGAGGGATTCGAACCCTCGATACCCGCAAGGATATATCAGTTTTCGAGACTGACGCCTTCAACCGCTCGGCCACCTGTCCAAAAAGAGCGCGTATTCTAGCAAAGATCGCTAAAAGCGAAAATAAAGCCTAAATATTGGTTTCGCGCGCGAAGGCTAACCGTTTCGCCGCGCTTGATTACGCGACGCGCAAGTTTTAGAAAGTCGGGATTATCGTTTGCGAGCCTTGCCGCCGGAGGTTATTCGTAATAATCCTCGTCCTCTTCGCCGTCGTTATAGCTGTAATCGTCGTCGTCGTATTTGCCGTAATCGCCGCGTTTAGACGTATCGTCGTCTGTGAAATCGCTATCGGATTGCGCGTCGTCGTCCAGCGGCGGCGCGTCGTTAAAGTCGTCGTCTTGCCACGTTTCGTCGTCGTAAGTCATCGCCCCTCCTTGTTCCGATTCGCTTCTTGAAGTTTTTTAAGACGCGAGTAATCGCTCGCTTTCGTAAGTCCCATCGTCTCCATTTCTCTAATCCGCGCGAAAATATGCTCTTTAGTAAAATTGACGACTTCGTCGAGATCGTCCGTTAATTTTATCAAATCCGCGTCTTCTTTGGCGATCGCGCCTTCGTTTATCATACTCGATCGAATAAAGTCCAACAGCGGACGATAGTAGTCCGCGCCAACCAAAAACACGCCGATCGGAAATATCTTGCGCGTTTGAACGAGCGTCAGAGCTTCAAATAGCTCGTCCATAGTCCCAAAGCCGCCCGGAAAAATAATATACGCGTATGAATATCTCACCAGCATAACCTTACGGGCGAAAAAATAGTCGAATTTCAAACTCAAATCCAGATATTCGTTGCTTGCCTGTTCGTGCGGAAGTTCTATATTAAGCCCGATCGACTTGCCGCCTCCGGAGCAAAACGCGCCGCGGTTCGCCGCCTCCATAATGCCCGCGCTACCGCCCGTTATAACGTTGAAGCCGCATTCGGCGAGCATATATCCGAGCTTTTGCGCCGCTTTGTAGTATTTATGCTCTCTTTTTGTCCTAGCGCTACCGAAAACCGTAACCGAAGGTCCTACCTCTTTAAGGGAGTCGTAACCGTTTACGAAATCCGACATTACGCGAAAGATGCTCCACGGCTCGCTAAAATCCAGTTGCGAGCCGATTGCAATCTTGTTGTCCATAAAAATCCTTATAATAAAATTAAAGTGGCGAGTCCTAAAAAGGTGAAAAATCCAGCCCCGTCCGTAATCGTGGTTAAAAGCGCGCTACTTGCCACCGCCGGATCGATTCCGAAACGTTTCAGCGCAAGCGGAATGCCGGCTCCGAAAAAGCCGGCGTAAAGCATATTTGAGAGCATTGCCAACGCGATTGCCGCGCCCAGTAGCGGCATGCTAAACCACGCCCAAGCGAGCGCCCCCGCGCATACGGCGAAGATCGCTCCGTTGAAAAGCGCGATCGCGACCTCTCTGGCGATTACCGATCTCGCGTCCGAGATTTTCACTTCGCCTAAGGCAAGTTTGCGCACCGTAACGGTGAGCGTCTGCATACCAAGCACGCCGCCCATGCTCGCCACGATCGGCATAAGTATCGCCAACGCGACAATCTGTTCGATCGATTCGGCGAAAAAGCTGATCAGCGTGGCGCTAAACGTTGCCGTAGCTAGATTCAAAAACAACCATTTCGCTCGCGCCCAGCCGTTTTTGACCGTTCCGTCGCTAACCTCCGTATTATCCCCGATTTGCGCCAAAGAGTATAACTGCTCGGTGGCTTGATCCTCGATTAGATCGTAAATATCGTCGCTTGTGATACGTCCTAATAGCCGCCTAAAGTGATCCACCACGGCGATCGCCGCTAAATCGTAGCGCTCCACCGTCTGCGTAACCGTCTCGATCGTGTCGTGCGAATAGACGAAGATAGGCTCGTCTAGTTTGGTAACGCTCTCTTCGTAGGTCTTGTCTGGATCAAGCATAATCAGCTCTTCAAGACTTAACATAGCCATAAGTTTATTTTGTTCGTCCACGACAAAAACGAAGTGGATATTGCTTAACTCCTCGCTTATAACCATGCTTCGCAAACGCTTAATAGAATCGCTAATTTTTTCGCTCATCTTCGCGCTGAAAAGCTCAGTCTGCATAATCGCGCCCGCGCTATCCTCGTCAAAGCGTTTAAGATTTTCGATGTTCTCTTTAAGATCGCCGCCTACTTGGCGCAAAACCTCGTAGGACTTCTCCTTGTCGGTCTCTTCGATTCTCTGGACAATATCCGTCGCGTCGTCGGTATCGAGCGCTTTGACGACTTCAGCCCACCTGCGGGCGTTAAGCGTTTTGATTAGCTCCTCTTGCATCTTTTCGGGCAGCTCAAACGCAACGAGACCAAGCAGTTCTGGCGGTAGCGCGTTTATGACGCGGTTATAATCGGTCTCGCTCTCCCCGTTCAGCTCCAGCAGAGCTTCGGCTATATCCGATTCGTGAATGGAAGGCTCGTCTAAAGAACGTTCGCCGCTTTCGCAACGCGCGGCAAATTCGAGCAATTCTTCTTTTTGGGCGCGAATGTCCTGTTCCAACGTTTAACTCCTTGCGGCGATCTACTCGGTTTGCAAAAACCGCATATACTCCATAGGCGGCGCGTAGCCTACGCGCGTCGCTTGGACTTCGCCGTTTGGCGAGAGGATAAACGACGCCGGAACGGCGGCGGCGCGAAGCCGCGATTTTGCCGTTTGCTCCGGATTTTCTTCGGTGTCGAGCATTAGCGGGATAAACTCTTTTTGAATTTTCTCGTCGATCGCTTTCATCGGCAAGGTTTCGTTAATCAGCATCCTACAATACGGGCAGGTTTGCCGCATTACAATCGTCAAAATCGGTTTGTTTTGCTCTTTGGCAAGCGCGAGAGCCTCGCCGTAATTATCCAGCCAATCCGCGCCAAAACCGACAACCGCGCACAGTATAAACAACGCCGTTTTACGCATTATCAACGTCCTTTCACATAGTCTGTTTTATGATAGTATAGCGCTAAAACAAATCAAAGGTTTTTGTGAAGCTAAAAAACCTAGACGAGCTTGAAAAAAAAGCAAGCGGCAACTCTCGCCTAGATTTCACGCGCTTAGGCGGCGCGTTACTATTTATGCTCGTCGTGTTTATCTACGCGACGATACGCATGGATTCTTTAGTTTCAAGCGCGCCGTTCGCTACGACGTTGCTGGTTATGGCGGCGCTGTTCGGCGCGTATATGGCTATGAACATAGGCGCCAACGACGTGGCGAACAATATGGGACCGGTAGTCGGCTCCAAAGCGCTAACGATGGGCGGCGCGATCGTAATCGCCGCCGCTTTCGAGGCGTTAGGCGCGATAATCGCCGGCGGGGAGGTGGTTACCACCGTAAAAAGCGGTATTATCGATCTTTCAGCCGCCGGCGGCGCCGACAATTTTGTTCGTATTATGGCGTGCGCGCTGCTTGCCGGCGCCGTGTGGCTAAATCTAGCTACGGCGCTGGGCGCGCCGGTTTCTACGACGCACGCCATCGTTGGCGCCGTTATGGGCGCGGGGATCGCCGGGGGCGGTTTTGAAGCGGTGCATTGGGAAACGATAGGCGCGATCGCGTCTAGCTGGGTTATATCGCCGGTTTTCGGAGGCGTTATAGCCGCCGCGACGTTATACACGATCAAACGCACTATTACCTATCGGCGGCAGATGACCAAAGCCGCCGCCCAGATCGTGCCGCTTCTGAACGCGCTGATGGCGTGGGCGTTTGGGACCTATATGCTAATCAAGGGCTTTGGCAATCTAGTAAAAATAGATTTCTTAAACGCGACAATCTATTCCGGCGGTTTTGCGATCGCGATCTATCTGCTTTCGCGTTATCACGCCAATAAGACGGCGTTAAGAATAGAAAACTCTAAGGAGGCGGTGAATAAACTATTCGGTCTGCCGCTAATTTTTGCCGCCGCGTTGCTTAGCTTTGCGCACGGCGCGAACGACGTGGCAAACGCGATAGGTCCGCTCGCCGCGATCGACGAAACGCTAAGAAGCGCCGTCGTGGTTTCCGAAGCGCCAATTCCGTTGTGGATTATGCTAATCGGCGCGCTTGGGCTTGCGGTAGGCTTGGCTCTTTACGGACCAAAACTTATTAAAACCGTCGGCGGCGAGATAACCGATTTAGACAAAATGCGCGCCTACTGTATCGCGCTTTCGGCGGCGCTAACCGTGATCGTCGCTTCGCAGTTAGGTCTTCCCATATCGACGACGCACGTGGCTATCGGCGCGGTTTTTGGGGTGGGTTTTTTGCGCGAGTATCTCAAAAGTTCGCACGCCAAAATGCTGGAGTTGATTATTCAAGCGCACGAGGGCGAGGCGCGAAGCCGCGTGGAGGCTTATATTGCCCGTTTCAAAGCCGCGCCTTTGGAAAAAAAGGCGATTATGCTTATGGCGATGAAGAAAAAAGCGGCGCAAAAAGAGGCGAATCAACCCCATTTCTCTAAAAAAGAGCGTAAAGTCCTGAAAAAAGAGTATAAAAAAGAGCTTGTCAAGCGTTCGGCGGTCAAAAAGATCGTCGCGGCGTGGATCGTA
The DNA here is from genome assembly GCA_031258155.1 of Helicobacteraceae bacterium. Classification (NCBI taxonomy): domain Bacteria; kingdom Pseudomonadati; phylum Campylobacterota; class Epsilonproteobacteria; order Campylobacterales; family Helicobacteraceae; species Helicobacteraceae bacterium. Next base: position 10,130 of record JAIRNH010000055.1, read on the forward strand.
ACCGTTCCGGCTACCGCGCTAATATCGGCGACGCTATTTATGATCGTTAAATTGGCGTTTTAGCGATAGAACGGAGCCGCCGCTACGATTTTCGTTTGCGATTTAGGGCTTGAAATAACAACTAAGCCTTTCGCGTCCGCGACGGCTTAAACTTTCGTCGCGTTTAAACGGCGGTTGGCGGCGTAAAGCTCCCGTCGCGTTTTTATTCACGCGCCCGCCTCTTTTTAACGCGAGCGCTTCGCAAAAGCAAATCAGCCTATAATAGACAAACGCTAAAAGGTGAATTATGTGCGGCATAGTCGGTTATATCGGCGCGAGCGGTATCAAAAAAACGTTGCTTGACGGGCTAAAAGAGCTTGAGTATCGCGGTTACGACAGCGCCGGAATCGCCGTTATGCAAAACGGCAAGATTGATTCGTTTAAGGCGGCGGGCAAACTGAGCGCTCTCGTCGATAAAACGGCGGATTTTAATCCTAAAGGCTTCGCCGTAGGCATAGCGCATACCCGTTGGGCGACGCATGGGAAACCGACCGAAATTAACGCGCATCCGCACGGCGGCGCGCACTCGGCGGTGGTGCATAACGGCATTATAGAGAACTACCAAGCGCTTAAAGACGGCTTGATCGCTAAAGGCGTTAAGTTTTTGAGCCAAACGGACACCGAGGCGATCGTTCATCTATACGAGTCGTTTTTATCGCGCGAGAAGGACGCTTTCAAATCTTTTGAATTGACCGTTAGAGCGATCGACGGCGCTTACGCGATCTTGCTGATCGACGAAACCTCCCCGACGACGATCTTTTTCGCGAAAAAAGGATCGCCTTTACAGATCGGCGACGGGGAAAACGGACGTTATTTCGCCTCGTCGGACGCGCCGCTCGTCGGCGTTTGCGAAAACGCAATCTATCTTGAGGACGGCTCGTGGGGTTACGCGAACGATCGCGAGGTTAAAATTTTCGCGGGCGACAGCCCCGTTGCGCCGCGAAAAAAACCGCTTCCGCTAACGCGAAGCGCGGCGCGAAAAGAGGGCTTTAGATTTTTTATGGAAAAGGAAATATACGAACAAACAAAAGCGGCTGGCGAAACTCTCGCCTCTCGTCTAAGCGCGGATTCCACGCGCTTAGACGAGCTGTCGGAAGGATTTTTGACAAACGTAGAGTCGCTAAGACTATGCGCGTGCGGCACAAGTTACAACGCCGCCCTCGCTTCGTCGTATATATTCGAGCGGCTTGCGAAAATTGAGGCTAGATGCGAAATAGCGAGCGAGTTTCGCTACCGCGATCCCGTGTTGCGTAAAAACGAGCTTTTTGTCGTAATCTCCCAAAGCGGCGAAACGGCGGATACGCTCGAAGCGCTTAAAATGGCGAAAAAAGCCGGGCTAAAAACGTTGGCGATATGTAACGTCGATAACAGCTCGATCGCGCGCGAGGCGGACGCGACGATTTTAACCCGCGCGGGAATAGAAAAGGGGGTCGCTTCCACAAAAGCGTTCGCCACGCAGATGATCGTTTTGTGGCTTTTGGCGCTACATATCGCGCAAAGCTCCGCCGCGATAGACGGCGGCGCGATCGCCAAAGAGATCGCCGCGTTGCGCCGCGTCCCCGCAGCTCTCTCGATCAAGCCCGAACGCCACGATCTGATTCGGCGTTTAAGCAAGCGCTATCTGCACGGACACGGATTTTTCTTTATTGGGCGCGATATTTTTTATCCGCTCGCTTTAGAGGGCGCGTTGAAGCTAAAGGAGATTAGTTATCTGCACGCCGAAGGCTATCCTGCGGGCGAAATGAAGCACGGTCCGATCGCGCTTGCCGATTCGGAGCTTTTCACCATCGCGCTAACGTCGGAAACGTCGTTAAAAGAAAAAACGCGCTCCAACGTCGAAGAGCTAATCGCTCGCGACTCTACGCTGCTGGTTATCGGCGCGGATCGTTTCGCTCTAGCCGACGATTATCTGCCGATCGACGAGCGCGATCACCCGATGTTGGAGTTTTTTGAGATGACGACGGCGATTCAGCTACTTGCGCTGGAGATCGCCATAAGGCTTGGCAACGACGTGGATATGCCGCGCAACCTAGCCAAAAGCGTAACCGTAGAGTAACGCTTTAGTCGGCGTAGCGCGGTTTTTGGGACGGGGCTTTGCGCTTTATTAAGTCGCGGCGGTTTGTCTTTAGATTAAAATAATCTGAATTTTTCGTCGTTTGGCGCGCAAGAAAATATCCGCGCTGACGATATATAGCGGACACAGTAAGGAACAAAATGCATACCCACGGCTTCAAGCTCTTAATCGACAGACCGCTGTTTCGCAAACGATTTACGGAGGCTTTGATAGCTTCGGCGCGATTAAAAACGCCAATTACCCTGTTTTACGACCTAAACGACGGCGGTTTTGATTACGCCAACACGCAATACGTCAATCGCGATCTGCTTCCGATTGCGGAAATCGACGCGAACAAGACGAGCCATAATCTCCCGTTAGATAATCCAAAAGAGTTAGAAAATATCCTTAAATCCTCCGAAGAGAAGATTATCGCGCAAATGCTTCCGGAGCTAATAGAACGGCTTACGCCAATAATGGCGGCAAGACGCGGCTCGTAACGCGTCGGCTTGCCAAACCGATAGCCGACGAAGGCGTTACGATCTTTTAGCTTTGCCTCCGATAATAAAGCGCAAGGCGTTCAGGCGGATAAAGCCAGCAGCGTCTTTTTGGTTATACACCTCGTCTTTTTCAAAGGTCGAATAAGCGGCGTTAAAGAGCGATCGCGGCGCTTTGCGCCCAAGCGTTGTAACGGAGCCTTTATATAGTTTCAGCCTGACTACGCCCGTAACGTTCTCTTGCGTCGCGTCGATCGCCGCTTGCAACATCTTGCGCTCGTTCGACCACCAGTAGCCGTTATATATTAGCTCCGCGTAGCGCGGCATAAGCTCGTCTTTCAAGTGCGCCTCGCCGCGATCTAGCGCGATTGATTCGATCGCCCTGCGCGCTTTGAGCAGGATCGTCCCGCCGGGCGTTTCATAGCACCCGCGCGATTTCATTCCCACATAGCGGTTTTCCACTATATCCAGCCGACCGATTCCGTGCTTGCCGCCAAGCTCGTTTAAGCGCCGCAAAAGCGAGGCGGGCGAAAGCGGCTCGCCATTTACCGATACCGCGTCGCCCTTCTCGAAGCCGATCTCTATTATCTCAGGCGTATTCGGCGCGTTTTCGGGCGAAACGCTAAGCCGCCACATATCCTCCTCAGGCGCGTTCCATGGGTCTTCTAAGCCCTTGCCCTCGTATGAGATATGCAGCAGATTCGCGTCCATACTATACGGGCTTTCTTCCGCGCTCTTTTTTTCGATTGGAATATCGTGCTTACTAGCGAACTCCAGCAGCGAGGCGCGCGAGTTTAGCTCCCACTCGCGCCAAGGGGCTATAATCGCAATATCGGGGTCGAAACTTAGATAGCCCAGCTCGAAACGCACCTGATCGTTGCCTTTGCCCGTCGCGCCGTGGCTAACCGCGTCCGCGCCGACTTTAGCGGCGATCTCCATCTGTTTTTTCGCGATCAACGGGCGGGCGATCGAGGTGCCAAGCAGGTATTCGCCCTCGTAGATCGCGTTGGCGCGAAACATCGGAAAAACAAAATCGCGGACAAACTCCTCGCGCAAGTCCTCTACAAAGATATTTTCAGGCTTCACGCCCAGTTTCAGCGCTTTTTGGCGCGCGGGTTCAAGCTCTTCGCCTTGTCCTAGATCCGCCGTAAAGGTTACGATCTCGCAGCCGTATCGCGTTTGCAGCCATTTAAGAATAACGGAAGTATCAAGCCCGCCGGAGTAGGCAAGAACGACCTTTTTAATTGGTTTGCTCATAGTTTAGCCTCGTTAAAGATGGGCGAGATTTTACACAAAAGCGGCTCAACGCCCTCAAAAAACTCTCCGATATTCACCTCCAAAATCTCGGCAATCTTGCCGTTTTTCAGTTGCAGCGAAGCGCCATAGCGCCCCGCCTTATTTCACCTAGCCATTCTTTTTCGCGTGTTTGGATCGAGATATTTCTTGCGAATACGGATATTTTTTGGCGTAATCTCCACGATTTCATCGTCGTCGATCCACTCGATCGCGCTTTCAAGCGTGTGTTCTCGCGGCGGCGTGAGTTTTATAGCGTCGTCCGAACCGCTTGCTCGCATATTGGTAAGCTGCTTGCCTTTGATCGGATTTACGTCCAGATCGTTAGGGCGCGTATGCTCGCCGATCACCATTCCCACATAGACCCTATCCTGCGGTTTTATGAAAATCACGCCGCGATCTTGGAGGTTAAAAATACTATACGCCACCGCCTCGCCGTTCTCCATCGAGATCAGCGCCCCGTTGCCCCTGCTTTCAACCGCGCCGTTAAACTGCCGATAGTCCAAAAACGAGTGGTTCATTACGCCCTCGCCTTTCGTATCGGTCAAAAACTGCATACGAAACCCGATCAGTCCGCGCGCGGGGATTTCAAACTCCATTCGCGTGTAGCCCGCGCCCATCGGAATCATCGCTTTCATCTCGGCTTTGCGTTTGCCTAGCTTCTCGATCACAACGCCCGAAAATGCCTCCGGCGCGTCGATCACAAGATGCTCGAACGGCTCTAGCTTTGCGCCGTTTTCCTCCTTGACGATCACCTCCGGTCTGCCGATCGAAAACTCAAATCCCTCGCGGCGCATATTCTCCGCTAAAACGGTAATTTGCAGTTCGCCTCGCCCCGAAACTTTGAACTTGCCCTCCCCTTCTTCCTGCATCTTCATAGCGATGTTGGTTTGCATCTCCTTTTCCAACCGATCGCGGATTTTGTTTGAGGTTACATGTTTCCCTTCCGTTCCCGCAAGCGGCGAATCATTGACGGCAAACAACACGGAGAGGGTCGGCTCCTCTATATGGAGCGGATCAAGCGGCATAGGGTTGTTGGGATCGACAAGGCTATCGCCCACGTCAATCGTCGCAAAACCGGCGATCGCCACAATATCGCCCGCGACGGCTTCGTCGATCTCCATTCGAGTAAGCCCGTGAAAACCGATCAGTTTCGTTATGCGCCCGCTAACCTTTTCGCCGTCGCTCTTTACCAGCGTGAGCGTCTGATTTTTGCGCAGTTTGCCGTTGAAAACGCGCGCGATGCCAATTTTGCCGACATAGTTGTCGTAATCGAGCGTGAAAACCTGCGCCTGAATATGGTTCGTCTCGTCTCCGCTTGGCGGCGGCGTCTCTTGCAAAATCGCGTCAAATAGCGGCGCGAGGTCTTTATTCTCGTCGTCGAGATTGTTTTTCGCGTATCCATTCACGCCGCTTGCATAGATAATCGGAAAATCAAGCTGGCGCTCGTTCGCGTCCATTTGGACGAGCAGATCAAACACCTCGTTAATCACGCGATCGGGATCGGCGGCGGGTTTGTCGATCTTATTAACCACGACAATCGGACGCAAACCAAACCCAATAGCCTTTTTGACGACGAATCGCGTTTGCGGCATAACGCCCTCTTGCGCGTCCACAAGCAGTAGCACGCCGTCAACCATCTTTAGCACGCGCTCCACCTCGCCGCCAAAGTCGGCGTGTCCGGGCGTGTCGATGATGTTGATTTTACAGCCTTTGTAGCGGATTGCCGTATTTTTGGAGAGAATCGTAATGCCGCGCTCCTTTTCCTGCGCGTTTGAGTCCATAGCGCAGTCCTCGATCTGTTCGTGCGCGCCAAACGTCCCCGATTGTCTAAGCAATCCGTCAACCATAGTCGTTTTGCCGTGATCGACATGCGCGATCACCGCTATATTTCTGATATTCATCTATTTTCCTTCCGAATAATCGCCCAAAATCAATGGGGATAAAAAATCGCGCGATTATAGCCTACTCGCCATAATGCGCCCTAGTTTTAGTTTGATATGATGCAACATAATGGGCGTAATAAATTGAATGTTCGTATGTTGCTCTATATTCGCTTGGCGTTTGCGGCTCCGTTTTTGTCGCGGTTTCCTCGTTTCAATATTTTTCGTCGTTTCGTCGCGCCCGCTTGCGATCTCTTTTATACGCCGTTGCCCTACCCTCTTGTCGTCCGCGCGACGCAATGCGAAAAGCGCGTTTCTTTACGTTTATTGCGGTTAATCGCGCGATTTTTATATTCCGCCGATTGGCTTAGGCGGTTTGCCGCCCGCTTGAGATCGAGAACGGCGCGTTTTTGCGGCGATCGCTGGTTGGTTTTGCTTTATTAGGCTAGAATGGCGCAAACTAAAAACGCAAGGAGTTTCAGTGAGAAAAGTCTTATTTTTAGCGGCGTTTGCGGCGGCGAGTTTGCACGCGGCAACTCTCGCTACGGTAAACGGCGACAAAATTACGAGCGAAGAGATCGACATTTTGCTTTCGCAAGCCAAAGCCCCGCCCTACGAGCAACTTGGCGACGACGACAAGAAAAAAGTCCTAGACGGCGCAATCGAGCGCAAACTGCTAACGCAACAGGCGAAAAAAAGCGGCGTTGAAAAAGATAGCGAATACAAAACTTGGCTAAGCGTTTTGCAAGATAATCTAGCCACAGAGTTTTACGTCAAGAAAAAATCAGACTCCACAAACGTAACCGACGCGGAGGTCAAGAAGTTCTACGAGGACAATAAAGCGCGCTTAGAGCGCCCCGAAACCGTGCGCGCGCGCCATATCCTCGTGGAAAAAGAGGGCGACGCAAAGTCGATCATAAAGGCTCTTAGCTCTAAAAAGGGCGCCGATTTGGAAAAAGAGTTTGAAAAACTCGCCAAAGAAAAATCGATCGACACGGGTAGCGCGGAGCGCGGCGGCGATCTTGGCTATTTTCCCAAAGATCGCATGGTCAAAGAATTTGCCGACGCGGCGTTCGCGCTTAAAAACGGCGAATTGACCAAAACCCCCGTAAAAAGCGACTTCGGTTATCATATAATCTTAACGGTAGATCATAAAAAAGCTGGCGTAACGCCTTTTGAAGAGGTTGAACAACAGCTAAGGCAGAGCGCAAAGGCGCAAAAATTCGAGGAGTCTTTGGAGAAAGAGATCGCCAATCTTAAAACCAAAGCCAAAATCTCTTACGAGTAAAAATAAGGAGCGGCTATGTTGATAAGCGGCGCGAAACTATTACGAAAAGCGCACGAGGGCGGTTACGCGATCGGCGCGTTTAATTTCAACAATATGGAGATCGCGCAGGCAATCTTCGAGGCGGCGAGCGAGGCAAGCTCGCCGATCATCGTTCAGTGTAGCGAGGGCGCGATCAAATACGCCGGCGCGGATATGCTCTACTCGATCGTTAAGACGTTGAGCGAAAAATACCCTCGTATTCCCGTCGCGCTTAACCTCGATCACGGCACGTCGTTTGAATCGTGCGTTCACGCGATCGCGCACGGTTTTACCAGCGTTATGATCGACGCTTCGCACCACAGTTTCGACGAAAATCTCGCGATTACCAAAGAGGTCGTCCGCGTCGCGCACGCGGCGGACGTAGGCGTGGAAGCGGAGCTTGGGCGGCTGATGGGGATCGAGGATAATATCGTCGTCGAGGGCAAAAACGCCTCGCTGGTAGATCCCGACGAAGCGGAAAAATTTGTCAAAGAGAGCGGCGTGGATTATCTCGCGCCCGCGATCGGCACTAGCCACGGCGCGTTTAAGTTCAAAGGCGAGCCGAAGCTGGAGTTCGAGCTTTTGAAGGAAGTCAAGCGGCGCGCGGGTATTCCGCTGGTTTTGCACGGCGCAAGCTCTATTCCCGACGAGGTTCGCGCTTCGTTCGAGCAAACGGGCGGCGATCTTAAAGGATCGAAAGGCGTTCCAGCAAACTTTTTAGAGCGGGCGATCAAAGGCGGGATCAACAAGGTAAATACCGACACCGATCTTAGAATCGCCTTTATGGCGCAGGTGCGCAAAGTGGTCAAAGAAAGCCCAAGCGAAATAGACCCGCGCAACTACTTCAAGCCCGCGCGAGCCGCCGTTACGGCGATGTTAGTCGAGCGAATGAAGGTATTAGGAAGCGCGGGTAAAATCTAAGCGGAAGACAAAAGACGTTGCGCGAAGTTTTAACGGCGTTGGCAATATGTTTATCCGTTAGCGTATGTTGCGCTACCAAGCCGATATTAAGAGACGAGGATAAGGATCCGATAGAGACTTTGACGCGACAAATCGAGCGCGATCCGAACGACTACAACTTGTATTGGGGTCGCGCCAACGCTTACCTCTCTTTACGCGATTACGAAAAAGCGATCTTTGATTACTCCAAAGCGCTTTCGTTTGAAAATCACTATAAGTATTTAATCCATTTTGATCGGGCGCAAGCGTATTTCAAACGCGCGTCGTCTTTGGGCGACGACGGCAAGTCAAACGAAAATTACGAGAAGGCGATCGCCGACTATTCCAAGCATATCGAATATAGCGCGGCGCTCGGCGGAAACGATCATTACCGCGCATATATGCAACGCGGATATAGCCGCGTCGCGTTGAAGCGCTATGATCTTGCAATCGAGGATTTCAAGAGCGCGATTAAGGATTCGCCGTATCAGCCGCACCCGTATCGCGAATTAGCCGACGTTTGCGTTAAATTGGGCGATTACGGTTGCGCGATAGAAAGTTATAGCGGCGAAATCGAGCGGGCGCGTCCGTTTTATCCAGATAGCGCGTATATAAAACGCGCCGAACTTTACGAGTTAATCGGCGAACGCGAAAAGGCGATAAACGACGCTAAAAAAGCGTGCGAAATTAGCCTAGGCGATTGCGCTACGCTTGAGAGGCTTCAATCGCGCCCGCGAGACGAGCGTTAAAAAGGGTTTAGTTTGGATAGAGCGGTTTTTGAAAACGCGGTTGAGACGATACTGACCGAAATCGGCGAGAACCCTAAGCGCGAAGGGCTTTTCAAAACGCCGGAGCGCGTGGCGAAGGCTTTTGAGGCTCTTACGATCGGCTACCGCCAAGACCCCGCGCAAGTGTTGGGAGACGCGCTGTTTGAAAACCGTAGCTCGCAGATGGTTTTGGTGCGAGACGCAGAGTTTTATTCGCTATGCGAACACCACCTAATGCCGTTTTTCGGGACGGCAAGCGTAGCGTATATTCCAAACGGCAAGGTCGTGGGGCTTAGCAAAATACCGCGTATGATCGAGGTGTTCGCGCGCCGTTTGCAGATTCAAGAGCGTATGACGGAGGAGATTGCCGACGCGATTATGGAAACGGTAAAGCCAAAGGGCGTCGCGGTTTTGATCAACGCTAGGCATCTTTGCATGGAGATGAGAGGCGTTCAAAAACGAAGCGCGATAACTACCACTTCGGCTTTGCGCGGCATATTTCTAAAGGATATAAAAACGCGCGAGGAGTTTATGAGCATAGCGGGAATGGCGCTAAAAGAGCGTTTCTAAAACCTTGCTTGATCGCGCTAATATCCGCGAAAATAGGCGACGTAATTAAAGCCTATTGTTATCGGAATAATATCGTCGTCTTTGCTTCTCTTCGGCTTTAATTTTGGAGGCAAAAAGAGTCCCGCCGTAAGACCGAAAGACGAGTCGCGCGATGCGAATCCCACCCCGACGTTAATTCCAAAATTGGAATCGATCTTATCTTTTCTAAAGGCGCCGCTAGTTTTCGACCAGATCGACGAACGATAATACAGCTCTACAAAACTTGCGCTGTCGATAGACCAATAACTACCGCCGCGACTATAGTAATGAGTTCCAAGCGCCGCTTGCCAATATTTACGTTCCGCGTCGCCGCCGCGCGTATGAAATTTTTCGACGCCATAGCCAAGTTTAACGCCGAGTTTTTCGTCGAACCGATCAAAAAAGAACGAGCGCGTTGATATTGGCTCCCGTAGCTCCGAGAGTATATGCGGACGCTGCAACTCCTATATCTATCTCCTCGCTAGCGTTTAACGTCGCGCATAGCGCGGCGCAGATTAGCGCCATTTTGCCAATTCGCCGCATTTCGCCTTCCTTGCGGGCATAAATAAGATCAAGCATTGACGGCAAATTTTATCCGTTTTTACTTTATTCGGCGCGATCGGCGGTAGTCTCAAGCGGGCGGGAAATAGCCAATCGGCTACAATTCGGGAATACTTTATGTTTAACGGAGCTTTCGCTTTTATGGACTACGCGGCATTGAAAAACGCGGATAAAGCTATACCCGCGCGGAGAACCTATATCCTCGGAGCCAACGAGAAATTTACCGGCGCAAGGAAGCGTTTCTAACCGTGTCGCTTAGGAAAGCGCGGGAACGGATCAAAGCTACGCCGCTTAGCATTCCGTTCGGACGCGCTCTAAAGATCAGCTCGACTCATATCGTCGGATCGGAGCTAAAAGTAGGGATCGGCGATATGGTGCGCGTCGAACGCGGCGGAGACGAGAATCCCGTTTTTGGAATGATCACCGCGATCGAAGAGGGTAGATTTATCGTAACCCCGTTTGGCTTTGTCGAAGGGCTGAAAACAGGCGACGCGATCTATCGCGAAGCGCAAGGCATGGGCGTGGGCGTGGGAAAAGCTATGCTAGGCAGAGCGTTTAACCCTTTTGGCGCGCCGATCGACGGCAAAGGCGAGATCGTCTTTAGCGAATGGCGTTCTATGTTAAGAGCGCCGATCGCGCCAATGATGCGCGAGTCGATCCGCGAGCCGTTAAAAACGGGCGTTCGGGCGATTGACGCTTTTTTGACGACCGGCAAAGGGCAGAAGGTTGGGATTTTCGCCGGATCGGGCGTAGGCAAATCCACTTTGATGGGACTGATCGTGCGCGGCAGTTCCGCCGCAATAAAAGTGATCGCGTTGATTGGGGAGCGCGGGAGGGAGGTGCCGGAATTTATCGAGGAGGCGCTAGGAGGCGATCTGACAAATACGGTGATTATCGCCGCCACAAGCGACGATAGCCCGCTAATGCGCAAATTCGGCGCGTTCGCCGCGATGAGCGTCGCCGAATATTTTAAAGATTTAGGGCGCGACGTTCTGTTTATGATGGACAGCGTTACGCGCTTCGCTATGGCGCAAAGAGAGATAGGTCTGGCGCTTGGCGAGCCGCCCACCAGCAAGGGCTACCCGCCGAGCGTGTTTAGCCTTCTGCCGCAATTGATGGAGCGAGCGGGCAACGAAAAGGGCAAAGGGAGCATTACGGCGTTTTTTACCGTCCTTGTCGAAGGCGACGATATGAACGATCCAATAGCCGATCAAGCGCGTTCCATCTTGGACGGACATATCGTTTTGAATCGCCGTTTGAGCGATCAAGGGCTATATCCGCCGATCGACGTTCTTTCTTCCGCTTCGCGCCTGATGTATAATCTTATCGGCGACGATCATAAGGAGGCGGCGCGGTCGGCGAGGCGGATTTTGGCTCTGCTACGCGACAACGAAACGCTCGTTAGGATCGGCGCTTATACGCCCGGAAGCGACAAAGAGTTAGACGCGGCTTTGAAAATTAAGCCTTTTTTGGAACAATTTGTTTCCCAAAACGAGCCGGACGTAAAATCATTTGACGATCTCGTCGCCGAGATGATCGCGATAGTTCGTCCCGAAAAGCAAAAAGGAGGCGCAAAAAATGGGTAAAAGAGCGCTTATGCCGCTTGCCAACGGATTTGAAGAGATCGAAGCGGTTACTATTATAGATATTTTAAGAAGAGCCGGCGTAGAGGTGGAGATCGCGGGTTTAGGGCGATATGAGGTTCTTGGCGCGCACGGCGTGGCGATCGCCGCCGAAACGACGATCGAGGACGCGGAGGGCGATAGTTTTGATCTGGTCGTGCTGGCGGGCGGACACGAAAACGCGATGAGCCTATCGAGCGACGCGGCGACAATAAAAATACTCCGCAAAGCAAAAAAAGAGGGCAAGTTGATCGCAGCTATTTGCGCCGCGCCGATCGCTTTGGCGCAAGCGGGCGTTATCTCCGGAGAGTTCACCTGCTACGACGGATACGAGGGAGGAATCGAAGGCGCGTATAAATGCGAGCGAGTGGTTGAAAGCGACAATGTAATCACGTCGCGAGGTCCGGGAACCGCCGCCGATTTTGCCTTCGCGTTGGTTACAAAGCTAATCGGCGCGGAGATGACGGCGCATATTAAACGCGCGATGTATTTTTAGCGTTTCGCGCGCAAACTTGCGCCGCGCGTCCGTATTTCCAACCCGCGATGGCAACTTACCGCCAACGCGGCGCTTGCGATCGTTCTAAACCAACCCGTCCGCTTAGAGCCAACGAACCAACGCTTACGGAGCGCCGTCTGGTATCGACCGCGATAGAGCCAGTTGCGACTCTTTCACGCCCTTTTGCCCCTCCTCTTCGCCGACAAGCTGTAGCTTATTGCGAGCCGTTAAGACCCCCATCTTTACCTCCTGCCAGATGTAATAGAGTTTATTCGCCGCCGCGTTAAGGTCAAGAAGCGATTCGTTTTCAGCCTTTCCCTTAAAGATATGCCGTCCGGGCGCTAACTCTACGTAGTGATAGGTCTGTTTAGCCGTCGATCCAATAAGCCAATCATCTACAAAAACGTCCATTTTTATCGCCGCGCCGAAAAACTCGTTGCGGTAGATATAAACGCCAGCCTTGCCGTTTGTAGGCGCTTTGAACTCCTTAGCCTTTAGATCGTCCGCGCTTGAAGCCATAGGCACGGACGCGCAACCGCTTAAAAACCAAACGCCAACCAACGCTAAGCAGCTAATCAGAAAGTTTTTCATTCCAACTCCTTTTTTGCTTAGCTGCTACTCTACGAAAAACGCGTAGCTAAACAGGAATGAAAGACCGCCGAAGTTTTCGGATTCTTTTTTGCCGCCGTAGTTGTATTCAAGCTCTACCGGTATGCTACGATAGCCGATTGAAAACTTAGCGCCGCCGCCAAAAACGTAACCTCCATAGATGCCAAAACTTACGCCGTCGCCTGAAAGACTATAGCCAACGTTGTAGTATTCGTCGCTACCGCCCGAAGCGCTAACAACGCCAAGCTCCGCTCCAATAAAAACGGAGTCGCTCTTGTAGCCTTCGATATAGTATTCGGCGGCTACGCCCGGAATAACGATCGTATCTACATAATCGTCCGTCTTGCCTACGGCATCCTCCACCGAAACGGCGGTAAACGAAAGAGACAGTTGCGGTTTAACGACGACGTTTTCCGCTACTCCAATTGGAACGCCCGCGTGCAGTTCAAAAAACAGACCCAGACCTTCGGAATCAACGCCATACGCGTCCTCGACGGCGCTAGTGTGGTTGCCTCCCGTATTAAACCCCGCTCCAAACTCAAAACCTATATCCGCGGCTTGAACGTTAGGAACGAAAACTAACGAAAGGACAAAAGCAAAAGAGGCGAGAATCCCGCTTTTTACAACCCTAACGGGGGGGGGGGGGGGTTGAACCTGTAATCGCAAACTCGTTCGTTTGCGCGGAGTTATCTGTTTCCGACGTAACAGCCGCGTTGGGCGGCGACCTGAATAGACGCATTGAAACCCTCCTTCTTGGAATATAAGTCGTCTTTATATAACAGAACTCCTTAAAAAATGACCATATTTAAGATAGCTAGGCTTTTGATCGATTAACAATGCCGATCGTTTTTACCGCCGCGATCGCGAGAATAACGGCAAACGCTCGATTTAGTAGAGCGCCGCGCCGCCTCTTTGTCGTTTTCGCGGCGCGCGTAACGACTTGCCGTCCTTCGCGTTCCATTAGGCAAAGGCGTATAGCGCGATCGCGATAGATCGCGCCGTTTGTTTTCGGCGTTTTTGCGTTCTAATGGCGGGAGCGGAAAGAGCGCCGTAATTTTTTACCGCCGCCTACTTGGTAACCGCGCCCAAAAGGGCGGCGCGATCCTCGCTCTATTAGCGGCTTTCGGCTATAATCCGCGCTTTTAGCTTTAGCAAAAGGTTACGCGCATGGAATTAAACGGTTCGCAGATGATTGTCGAGGCTTTACGCGCCGAAGGCGTGAAAACGGTTTTCGGCTATCCGGGCGGCGCGGTGTTGAATTTATACGACGAACTATATAAACAAAAATATTTCGAACATATTTTAACCCGCCACGAACAGGCGGCGGTGCATGCCGCCGACGGCTACGCCAGAGCCAGCGGCAAAGTCGGCGTGGCGATCGTAACGAGCGGACCCGGATTTACCAACGCCGTAACGGGCATAGCGACGGCGCACACCGATTCGATCCCGCTTGTGATCATAAGCGGGCAGGTTGCCGCGGCGCTAATTGGCACGGACGCTTTTCAAGAGATTGACGCGGTCGGCATTAGCAGACCTTGCACGAAACATAACTTTCTCGTCAAAAGCATTTCCGAGCTTCCGCTCATCTTGAAAGAGGCGTTTTATATCGCCAGAAGCGGCAGACCCGGACCGGTGCATATAGATATTCCGAAGGATATAACGGCTGAAATAGGGCAGTTTAACTATCCAAGCGAAATAACTATGAAAACCTATAAGCCGACGATAAAGGGCAACCCGCGGCAGATTCAGAAAGCGGCGCAGGCGATAAGGGAGTCGTCGCAACCCGTTTTTTACGCGGGCGGCGGCGTTATGCTTTCAAACGCGGTTAAAGAGACTCGCAGTCTCGTCGAGCTGACGGGCGTTCCGCTAGTCGAAACCCTAATGGCGCGAGGAACGCTCGCCGCAGGCGATCCAAACCTGCTTGGAATGGTAGGCATGCACGGCTCTTACGCGGCGAATATGGCGGTAAGCGAAGCCGATCTATTAATCGCGTTAGGCGCGAGATTTGACGATCGCGTTACGGGGCGGCTTGGCGAGTTTGCCAAACACGCGAAAATTATCCATATCGACGTCGATCCTTCCAGTATTGGCAAGATCGTCGAAGCGGATTATCCGATTGTGGGCGATCTTAAAATCGCGCTGGGCGATCTATACGCGCAGTTATCGGAGAAATTCGACAAGAATCGTTTGAGCGATTGGCGATCGAGGCTTTCAAACTACGCCGCTATTTATCCGCTTGGCTACGACGACGAGGGCGACGCGATTAAACCGCAATGGGTCGTAGAGGAGGTTGGCAAGGCGCTTGGCTCCAAAGCCGTTATCACTACGGACGTTGGTCAGCATCAGATGTGGGCGGCGCAATACTACCCGTTTGACGGCGCGAATAGATGGATCACAAGCGGCGGGCTTGGAACGATGGGATACGGCTTTCCAGCCGCGCTTGGCGCTAAAAAAGCCAGACCGGAGGCGACCGTCGTTAATTTCACGGGCGACGGATCGATCTTGATGAATATCCAAGAGCTTACGACCGCTTCGGCTAACAATATAGCGGTTATCAACGTCGTGCTGAACAACAACTATCTAGGCATGGTGCGCCAGTGGCAGACTTTCTTTTACGACAACCGCATTTCGCACACCGATCTAAGCGCGCAACCGGATTTCGTAAAGCTCGCCGAAGCCTTTGGCGCTTTTGGGGCTAGAGCGGCTAAAAAAGAGGAGTTTCTAGAGGCGTTTAACGCGGCGATCGCAAGCGGCAAAACCGCTATTTTGGACGTGGCGATCGATCGCGACGAGAACGTGTTGCCTATGGTGCCGACCGGCGGCGCTCTTTACAATATGATTTTGGATTATAAGGAGTAACCCGATGCAAACGGAAAGAAGGGTGATCTCCGTCGTAGTTTTAAATGAACACGGCGTTTTGTCGCGTATAAGCGGGCTGTTTGCCGGACGCGGCTACAACATAGAGAGTTTGACGGTCGCGCCGATTCCAAGCGGCGAATACTCGCATATTAGTATCGTTACGATCGGAAGCGCGAAGGTTTTAGAGCAGATTGTTAAACAGCTGCATAAGCTAATTCCCGTCTTGAAAGTTATCGATCACGAACGAGAAAAAACTATCGAAAAAGAGCTGGCGCTGGCAAAATTTCCGATCTCGGAATCGCTTAGCGACATCGACGCGCTGTGCCGCGCCTACAACGGCAAAATCGCCAACGTGGGCGAGGATTTTATCGTGGCTATGGTCGCGGACGAACCGGATCGGGTCGGCAACTTTTTGAAGGCGATTAAAAAATACAATCCAAAAGAGATCGTGCGTAGCGGCGTGGTGGCTATGGAACGCTGAAAGTTTAACGGCGTTAGTTTATATTAAATTGCGCTAGAATGCGCGGCTAGTCTATAAAAGTTCTTAATTGAAGGTATTGCATGAAACTATCGGAATTAGCGGACGAACTTGGGTTGAGATTAGACGCTCAAGATCGAGAGATCACGCGCATAAATACGCCTGAATTGGCGGACGAGAATACAATTTCATTTATTAGCTCCGATAACTACGTCAAGTTTCTGCCGCAGACAAACGCGGCGGCTATCGTTTTGCGCGCCGAGTATAAACATTTGGCGCCCGCGAGCGCGGCGGTTTTGATTAGTGAAAATCCGCATCTAAGTTTTGCGTTAGCTTCGGCGTTTTTCACTTCGCCGATCATAAAGCATACCGGCAAAAAAGCGACGATTGGCGGAGGAAGCGAAATTAGCGACAAGGCGCATATAGGGCAGGATACTATAATCGGCGAGGATTGCTTGATTATGGCGGGCGCGTATATTGGCGATAACGTTACTTTGGGCGATAATTCGATTGTCTATCCGAACGTAACGATCTATAACCGCTCCAAAATAGGCGCGCGCGCGCGCATACACGCCGGCGCCGTGATCGGAAGCGACGGCTTTGGCTACGCGCAGACGAAGGACGGAACGCACGTCAAAATACGTCATATCGGGCGCGTCGTTATCGAGGAGGACGTTGAAATAGGCGCCAATACCACTATTGATCGCGCCGTGCTTGGCGAAACTATCATAAAACGCGGGACAAAAATCGACAATTTGGTGCATATCGCTCATAACTGCGAAATAGGAGAACATTCGCTAATCACCGCGCACGTCGTGTTCGCGGGTAGCGTCAAAGCGGGGCGCAACCTTGTCGTAGGCGGGCATACGGGTTTCAACGGGCATATCGAGATCGCGCCTTTTGTAACGATTGCGGCAAAAAGCGGCGTTACGAAAAGCATTAAAAAAAGCGGCGTTTATTCCGGCTTTCCCGCGATCGAACATCACGAGTGGCTTAAACGGCAAGCTAAACTTTCAAAAGCGATAAAGAACATAGACGCGTAAAAAGCGTCCTAAAACACGGCGTTTCGCGCCGCTCGCGATCGTTTAACGCCAAACGAGTTGGGGACGTTATGGGTTTCGCCGCTTAGATTAGCGTTAGCAGGCTACAATGTCGGCAGTTTATTTGTAAGGTCGCGCTTGCCAAGCTATACAGTCGCTCACTCTCCGGACGCCGACGATATTTTTATGTTTTACGCGATCGCTTTTGGGTGGATCAATAGCGGCGATATAGCGATCGATCATATCGCGGCGGATATAGAAACGCTTAACGAAGCGGCGATGATCGGCAAATACGAAGTCGCGGCGATCAGTTTTGCGCTTTATCCGCTAATCTGGCGCGAACAGGCGCTTTTGCGGACGGCGGCGAGTTTCGGGCGCGGTTACGGACCTAAACTTATTCGGCGCAAAAATAAGCCGCTAAAGCGCGATTTTAAAGCGGCATTAAGCGGGGCGCGCACCACCAACGCTATGCTGTTTCGCCTCGCCTATCCGCATGCGCGTCCGATATACAAAAACTTTCTTGAGATTGAAAGCGCCGTGTTAAGCGGCGAGGCGGACGCCGGAGTTTTGATCCACGAGTCAATACTTGATTTCAGCGAGGAGCTAGTCGCGGAGGCTGAAATCTGGGATATTTGGCGTGAATTAGCCAAAGACGATCTGCCGCTGCCGCTTGGCGCTATGTGTCTAAGCCGATCGTTACCGCTAAATCGCGCGATCGAGATGGAAAATATACTCTCAAAAGCGGTTAGAACCGCCGTCGATCACAAAGCCGCGCTTGGGCGAATGCTGCTTGATCGCGCTTTGGTGCGCGTCGATCAAACAAAACTCGACAAATACCTTTCGCTTTACGCCAACGAGGACTCCGCGACTTTTAGCGACAGTTGCAAAGCGGCGATCGAAACGCTTTTCAAGATCGGTTATGATCGCGGGATATACAAAGAGTTTGTCTCGCTGGACAAGGCGTTAATTCCGATCGAATACGCCGCGTTAAGGGGCGCGTGATGGAAGGGCAACTTGTCGCGCTCGCGTCGGATACCTTCAAGATCGCGCTTATGATCGCCGCGCCGATGTTGATCGGCGGGCTTGTCGCGGGTTTGCTGATCAGCATATTTCAGGCTACGACGCAAATCAATGAAATGACGCTTAGCTTTGTGCCAAAAATCCTTGTCGTGGCGGTTATCATGATTCTAGCTATGCCTTGGATGATGAATATGATGATCGACTTTACGATTAGAACGTTTGAGCTAATACCAATTTTCCCTTCGAGCGGCTAAACTGAAAAGAGTAAGCAAAATACGTTTGAGGCTTGAAAATTAATATCTCACCTTCGCTAGGTATAACCCTTCGGCGGGAGCCGGTTCTCTAAAGCGAGTCGATTTGCCCGCAAATTGTTTTGCTATATCCTCTATTTCGGCTTTGCCCGACGATATTTTTAATACCGCCGCCATTATCATTCTAATCTGCGATCGCAAAAATCCGTCGCCCTCAAAACTGATTATAATAAGGCGTTTATATCTGCGTATAGCAATATTATGGATTGTTCGTATAGTAGTTTTTTCGCCGCCGCCTCGTTTTGAAAAGTAATAAAAATCGCGCGAGCCGATAAACTCGTTGATAACCATTTTAGCGCGTCTATAATCAAAGTCGGGCGAATACGTTACAAAGCGAGATAAAATAATAGAGGGGCGCGTCGTTGAAATTACATAGCGATAAACGCGGCTTTTGGCGCTAAAACGCGGATGAAAATCGTCGCTTACGATCTCGACCTTTCTAACTAGTATTTTAGGATATAGTTTTTTATTCAGTTCCGTTTTAAGCCGATCGGCGTTTGACCAAAAATCAGGAATAGAAAATCCTAATACTTGCCCAAGCGCATGCACGTATCGATCGGTGCGTCCCGCATGCGCGATCGCGGAAAATACGCCTATGCTTCGCAACGCCTCCTCAAATACGGAGAGAACGGTAGGCAAAGCTAAGTCGCCGTTTTTTCTTAGATATTGCGAACCAAAAAAAAGCGAGCCGTCGTAAGCTATCGTAACCTTTGCTTTCATTGCCAGCCGAGCAAGGTTTGTATCTTATCGCCAAATAAGAATACGATAACAACGCCAAACGCCAAAAACGGAATAAAGGGCGTTTCTAGCCGTCCGCTTTTGCGGTTAATAAGCGCTGGAACGAGCGCCGATAGCGCGGCGATAAATAGCGCCAACAGCGCGCCCAACAGCCCCAAAAACGCGCCCATCGTTGCGCCAAAAATAACGTCCGCTTCGCCCATCGCCTCTTTTTTTAGCAAGCTAGACAACCCCATTCTAAGCAGGGATAAACCGCCGGCTATCAAAAGCGCGTCGGTTAAGTTTTCTAAAATCGACGCGCTTGAAACGAGCGCGAAAAACAGCGCTAAAAAATTAAGAGAATCAGGCGCCATAAGCGTTTGTAGATCGATAACGGCAAGGCAAAGAAGCAAAAACAGCGTCAGCGCGGTAAAGATCGCAAAATACGAAGCGCCAAGTTTATATAATGCGGCGCAAAACAACAGCGCCGTAGCGATCTCTATAATGGGATACATAACGCTTATTTTTTCGCCGCAAAAACCGCATCTGCCGCGCAGAAAAATAAAGGAAAAAACAGGAATATTGTGATATAGCTTTAACGCGTTTTTGCATTTTGGACAATGCGAAGCCGGAAAAACGACGCTCTCGCCTTTACTCATGCGGATAATTATCACATTCGCGAAACTGCCAAAACATAAACCCAGAATCGCGGCTAAAAAATAGTAATAACTCATAAGCCCCCAAAGCGTCGTTCTCGCCGTTGAAATTCGGCGATCATTCGATCTAGTTCGGCGGCGTTAAACTCAGGCCAAAGCGTTTGCGTAAAAAATAGTTCGGCATACGCCGCTTGCCATAATAAAAAATTGGATAGCCGCCGCTCGCCGCCGGTTCTTATTAGCATATCGACATTCGGAAACAAGGCGGTATCCAGCGCGCCGTCTATACTCTCTTCGGTTATCTCGCGCGGAAGGATTTTCTTAACGGCGCGGACTATTTCGTCTTTAGCGCCGTAATTAAGCGCCAATACCAGCGTCATCGCGTCGTTATTAGAGGTTGGCGCTATCGTATCGGATATACGCTTTTGCAACTTCTTGGGCAGTTTGCTTAGATCGCCGATCGTAGAAAAGCGTATATTATTCTCTTGCAACGTTTGTAACTCGTTTTTTAGATAGCGATCTAGCATATTCATAAGAAAACCGACTTCGCTTTTTGGGCGTTTCCAATTTTCCGTGCTAAAAGCGTAAAGCGTCAAGACTTCCACGCCTATTTTCGCGCAATGCGTAGTAATGGCTCTAACGCTATACGCGCCTTTTTCGTGTCCTTTTGTGCGATCTTTTAGCCCTAATTTTTTGGCGTATCTGCCGTTGCCGTCCAAAATGATGGCTATATGTTTTGGAAAACTCAAACGATCTCGCTTTTAAGCGCCTGTAAAATTTGATATGCGACGCTTAATTTGTCGCCTATAAACTCCGTTTCGTTTTTAGCTATTAGTTTAATCTTTGTCTCCTCGCCGCCAAAGCGCGTTATATCTCCGATTACGTTAAGACATACCGCGTTTAATTTTTTATCGCGTTTCATTTTTATCGCGCTTTTATAGGCGCTTAGCGGATCGGTTTCGGCTTTAAAACCTACCGCGTATAGATTTGATTTATCTATCGAAGACAAAATATCTATAGTTTGCTTTAACGCCAGATTTAAATTTTCCCCAACGCTTTCTTTTTTAATTTTGCCGCTTACTTTATGCTTCGGCGTATAGTCTCCCACCGCCGCCGCCATAAATAAAAATACCCTGTTATCGTCGCGTTTTTCTTTCGCTATCGTTTGGTCTAGCGCTTTTTTTATCTCGTTAGCCGCGTTTGCCTCGATATATTCGATTGGTAAAAACTCCTCTTTAACATTTCCTATCATATAGACTTTAGCGCCGAGAAAAAACGCCGCTTTAGCAAAGCTGATAGCCGTTTTTCCGCTGCTTAGATTACTAATTACCCTAACGTCGTCGATTGGCTCTTTGGCGCTGCCGCCGGTAATAATCGCGGTTCTCGAGCGCCAAAAACTATCGCTAAGCAGAGCGCGGCAGGCTTCGTAAAAAATCGTCTCGACTTCGGCTAATCTGCCCGTCCCCTCCTCTTTACAGGCTAACAGACCGTAAGCGCCGTCTATGAAATTAACGCCGATCGCTTTTAATTTTTCTATGTTTTGTTTGGTAACCGCGTTTTCAAGCATAGCGCCGTTTGCGGCGGGCGCAATCAGTTTTGGCGCGCCGCACGCGATAAAGGTTTGCAACAGGAGGTTGTCCGCCGCGCCGATCGCTATTTTATTGACGGTATTTACGCTTGCGGGCGCGATTATAAACAACTCCGCCCATTTGGCGAAACCGATATGATTTATATCGCTCGCCCAGCTTTCGCTATCTTCCGTTAATACCGCGTTCGCAGCGATCGCCTCGAAGGATAATTTACCGATAAATCTTTCGGCGCTTGGCGTCATAACCACTCGCACAATCGCGCCGCTTTTAATCAATAACCGCGCCAAATAGAGAGCCTTATAGGCGGCGATCGATCCCGTTACGCCGAGAACTACGCGGCGGTTTTCAAGCGGTTTCACTCTTTTTTCCTAAAAAACTTAAAGAAAAAGTCGGCGACGCTTTTTTGCTCGGATCGCGACAAAACCAGATCGCCCTCTTTTGGATTTTTTACGACCGTCGTTCCGGCGCCTATCATCACATTATCTGGAATGTTTATTGGCGCGACTAATTGAGTGTCGCTTCCGATAAAAACATTTTTGCCAATCGTCGTGTGATATTTGCCTTTGCCGTCGTAATTGCAGGTAATAGTTCCCGCTCCGATATTTGTTCCCTCGTCGATAGTCGCGTCGCCTAAATAGGTCAGGTGTCCCGCTTTTACGCCGTTTAATTTCGCTTTTTTTGTCTCTACAAAATTACCGATATGCGTATTCTTAATTTCGCTGTTTGGGCGAATATGCGCCATCGGTCCTATATCGCTGTCTATAACAACGCTATCCTCTACTACGCTATGCGATTTGATAACCGATCGGATTATTTTTGATCCGCCCAAGATCGCCGCGCCGTTTTCAATAACGCACTCGCCTTCAAATTCAGCGTTCGCGTCGATATAGATCGTCTCTGGTAGGCGCATTGCCACGCCGTTATTCATCAGCTTTTCTTTAAGCGCGTTTTGATGATATTTTTCAGCTTGCGATAACTCCGCTTTGGAATTTACGCCGCTTAGAATATATTCGTCGCCCCATACCGCGCCAATTATCTTATTTCGTCCGACGCCAAGCGCGATTAGATCGGTTATATAATACTCTTTTTGCGCGTTATTCGCGGATATTTTGGGCAAAAACTCGTCTAAAAACGATCGCGAAAAATTATAAACGCCTCCATTTACGGCGGTAATTTTTTTTTGAGCTTCGCTCGCGTCTTTTTCTTCCACAATCGCCAAAACGCGATCGTCCTTTATAATAACCCGTCCGTAGCCAAACGGATCGAGTTTGGAAAAAACGCCGATCGCCGCGTCCTCTTTGCGCGAGGCTAGCGCTTTTATAAAATCGCCGCTAATCAAAGGCATATCGCCGTTTAGAACGAGGACGCGATCGTATCGCGGCGACGCGGCTTTAAGCGCGCCGGCGGTGCCCGGATAGTTTTCGCAATCTTGGCGGACGCACGCGACGCGATCGCCAAACCTCCGCTCGATATGCGCTTTAACCGCGTCAAATTCGTGGTGTAAAACGATCTGCGTATCGTCGCTAAGCTCCAGCGCCGCGAGAACGGGATAGTCTAAAATCGCGCGTCCGCTTACGCGGTGTAGAACTTTGGGCGTTTGGGATTTCATGCGCGTTCCCGCGCCCGCCGCGAGAATAACGACGGAAAGATTTGACATTGCCGATCCGAATGGATATTAAACTTTAATTGAATCTTAACACGCCGTAGATTAGAATATGGTTTTTAAGTCGTTTTTTTGGGCGGTGGCGATGGATTTGGGTTCCGTTATTGGCATCATAATGGTTTTAGGACTGCTAGGGTTCGCTATTTTGCTCGGCGTGGGGTTGGGACCGTATCTCGACTTGCCAAGCGCGCTTATCGTTATTGGCGGGGCGAGTTCGTCCGTCTTGATAGCCTTCAAGCTGGAGCAGGTGAAAAACATTGGCAAAATTATCGGCGTGGTTTTCAAACCGCAGACGTTCGATATTCCGGCGATCGTTCGCAAGCTCGTGGAATACTCCACGATCGCGAGACGCGACGGCATTTTGGCTTTGGAAACGCCCGTGAATCAAGAGGATAATCTCTTTTTGAAAAAGGGACTCTCTATGGCGGTGGACGGCAACGAGCCGGATATGATTCGATCGCTTCTGGAGCTCGAAAGCGAGGAGGCAAGCTCGCGCCACAAGGGCTACGCCGCCATACTGGATCAATTCGCGAGTTTGGCTGGCAGCTTCGGCATGATAGGAACGCTAATAGGGCTAGTGGCGATGCTTATCAACATGAGCGATCCAAGCTCGATCGGTCCCGCGATGGCGGTCGCGATTATCACCACGCTATACGGGGCGATCACCGGCAACGCGATCGCGGCGCCGATGTCCTATTTGCTCAATATCCGCAACAACGACGAAATGATGGTGCGCAACCTGATTATCGAGGGGATTATGTCCATTCAAGCCGGCGACAACCCGCGTATGCTGGAGCAAAAGCTGCTTGGTTTGTTGCCGCCGAAACAGCGCGTAAGCCAATTCGAGTAGCCGATGACGAAGAAAAAAAGCGGCGATTGCCCGATATGTCCGCCGCGCTGGATCGTTCAATTTGGCGATATGATGTCGCTTTTGCTGGTGTTTTTTATCCTGCTTCTTTCCATGAGCACGATCGACGCCAAAAAAGTAAACGAGGCGTTAGGCTCTCTTACCGGCGCGCTAAGCGTGCTAGAGGGCGGGACGCAAAGCGAAATTTCCAAAGAGAGAATGCAACTTGCCACGCCGATCGTGCCGCAGAGCGAAACCGACGAAACGGTCAATCGCGTTACCGTGATGATCAGCGAGTTTAACGAAATCATCAGGCGGCAGGGCGGCGAAGAGACGATTCAGATTCAAGAGGCGATAGACGGGTTTATGATACAGCTGCCCGCGAGCCTACTGTTTCGATCGGGGAGAGCCGAGATCGTCAACGCCGACGCGCTTTTGTTGCTAAAGCGAATCGCGATCCTCTCGGATAGCATGCCCAAAGATTTAGAGATTGTCGTGCGCGGACATACCGATAGTCTTGAAATTGACGACAACGCCCAATTTCGCGACGCTTGGTCGCTCTCTACGGCGCGATCGGTCGCGGTCGTCAAGGAGCTGATGAACGACGGCGTGAAACCCGAACGCCTAAGCGCGGCGGGTTTCGCCAACTTTCAGCCAATCGCCACGAACTCGACGGAGCAGGGCAGAGCGAGAAACCGCCGCGTGGAGATTCACTTTCTAGGGCAGAATAAAACGAGCGAAACTAAAACGCCCAAAAGCGTGTTGGATTTGCCGCGTCAATGAGGACGCTCGCTCTTTTTGCCGCGTTTGCGATCGCCGCTTTCGCCGCGCCCGAACTCTTGCAACTGCCTACCGTCGATCTGCGCATAAACGCGCCCGAAAACCCTACGCAGCTTGTTCAGACGCTGAATATCATCATTATTTTAACGCTCCTTGTGCTTGCGCCAAGCCTCGTGATGATGACGACGAGTTTCACGCGGCTTTTGATTGTTTTTAGCTTTTTGCGCCAAGCGATGGGAACGCAACAAACGCCGCCCAATCAAATTCTAATTTCGATGGCGCTAATCCTCACCTTTTTTATTATGGAACCCGCTATGCGTCAGGCGTGGAGCGAGGGAGTAGTCCCCTATATGAACGAGGAGATCGGCTACGTCGAAGCGTTTGATCGCTCGATCGCGCCGTTCGAGGATTTTATGCTACGCAACACGCGCGAAAAGGACTTGGCGCTCTTCTTGCGCATTCGCGGCGAGGACAATATCCAAAGCGAAGCGGATATTACTCTGCCCGTTTTGCTCCCCGCGTTTATGATCAGCGAACTAAAAACGGCGTTTGAGATCGGATTTTTGCTCTATCTGCCGTTTTTGGTGATCGATATGGTGGTAAGCTCCGTATTGATGGCTATGGGTATGATGATGTTGCCGCCGGTTATGATCAGTCTGCCGTTTAAGATTATACTTTTTATTATGGTGGACGGCTGGAATCTAATCGTGGGAAGCGTGGTGCAGAGTTTTAGATGAATTGCGAATGGTTTGGCGAATGCGGCGGGTGCGCGTTGGCGCTTGAATACGACGAGCAGTTATCGCGTAAAAAAGACGGGTTTTTGGAGTTGTTTAGCGATCTTAATTTGCCAAAAATCGAGGTTTTTCCAAGTAAAAAAAGCCATTTTAGAAATCGCGGCGAGTTTCGCGTATGGCACGAAAGGGGCGGCGGGATCGCGCTTAGCATGTATAAAAAAGGCGGCGGCGGCGCGATTAGCGTCGCTCGTTGCGCGGCGATGAACGAGCGCTTTAGCGATAATATGCAAGCGATCGCGGATTGCATAGGCGAAAATCCCGCGCTTTTCGAGCGGCTTTTCGAGCTTGATTTTCTCGCTTCAAGCGACGGCGGGGAGATGATTATCGCGCTTATATACCATAAACCGATCGACGAAAAATGGAGCGAAGCGGCAAAGGCGCTTAGCGATCGTTTCGGCGTTAGCGTAATAGGGCGCAGCAAGGGCAAGAAATTAACGATCGGCAACGATTTTATCACCGAACAAATAACGATAAAAAACCAAAGCTGGAATTATAAACAAGCGGAGGGAAACTTCAGCCAGCCAAACGGATATATAAACCGCGAAATGATCGGTTTTATCGATAGCGTAACGTCAAATAACGACGACGGTTTCGAGCTATATTGCGGTAACGGCAATTTTACGCTTCCATTATCGCAAAAATTACATAGAGCGCTCGCTATAGAGATCAATCGCGAACTGTTAGACGCGGCGAAAGAAAACGCGAAAAACAATAAACGAGACAATATCTTTTTCGCGCGTATGAGCGCCGAAGAGTTTGCCAACGCGATCAACAAAACGCGATCGTTTAATCGCCTAAAAGAGATTGATCTTAACTCCTTTGATTTTCACACCGCGCTAGTAGATCCGCCGCGTTTAGGACTCGATCGCGTTTCGCTAAATCTGATAGCGGGTATGGAGCGGATAGTTTATATCTCTTGCAATCCGCAAACCTTGCGCCGCGATCTGCGGGAATTAACCAAAACGCGCCGCATCGTTTCCGCCGCGCTTTTTGACCAATTTCCATATACGCCGCATATCGAAACCTGCGTTATATTAGAAAAGGAGTAAGCGTCTTATGTCTATCGCCTTTGAATCATATCCGTTTGAAAGGTTGCGATCGCTGTTAGAGGATATACGACCAAGATCGGATAAAACGCCCATCAATTTACAGATCGGCGAGCCGCAGTTTGAAACGCCAAAGCCTATTTTAGAGGTGTTGAGCGCCCATATCGGCAAGTTCAACAAATACCCGCCAAGCGCGGGCATTCCCAAATTAAGCGAGGCGCAAATTAGCTTTGTCGATCGTCGTTTTGGCGTTAAACTAGCGGATAATCAGATCGCGCCGACGCTTGGCGCGAGAGAGGCGCTGTTTAACTTCCCGCAATGCCTGCTTTTTGGCAAAGATAAGCCTACTATAGCCCATCCAAACCCTTTTTATCAGATATACGAAGGCGCGGCGAAGGCAAGCCGCGCAAAAAGCGTTCTGCTAGACCTGACGCGAGCGAATAACTTTAAGCCCGATATAACCGATCCAAGACTAAGAGATTGCGATCTGGTTATTCTTAACTCGCCAAATAATCCGACAGGCTCCGTTTTGGCGCTAGACGAGTTAATCGAATGGGCGAAACTTTCCGAAAAATACGGCTTTGTCCTGCTAAACGACGAGTGCTACTCGGAGATATACGTTAAAGCGCCGCCAGCGTCGCTTTTGCAAGCGGCAAAGGCGATTGGCAACGATAGTTTTAGCAACATTATCGTTATTAACTCGCTCTCTAAACGCTCGAGCGCGGCGGGAATTAGAAGCGGTTTTATCGCGGGCGATAGCGCTATTTTAAGCGAATATGCGAGATATAGATCGTATGCGGGAGCGACGGCGGGCGTTCCGCTTCAGATCGCGGCGGCTTACGCGTGGTTAGACGACAAACACAGCGAAGAAATTCGTATAAAATACGCCAAAAATATGGAGTTAGCCCAAAAAACGCTGGGCGTAGAGACGCCCGAAACGACGTTCTATCTCTGGCTTGCCGTCGGCGACGATCTCAAAGCGGCGCGCGAGCTTTACGAGCGTTACGCGCTTAGAACCTTGCCCGGAACTTTTCTTTCGCGCGGCAAAAGTCCGCTTGGGTTTTTGCGCGTCGCGCTTACTAGCGAGGGAAGCGAGACGCTGGAGGCGTTAAATAGGCTTAAAGATTTCTTGAAAGACGAGCGATGAGAAGAAAAGATCGCGAGGTGAAAGATTTTGCGCAAATTATGGAAATTTTATCCAAATGCGAGGTAATGCGCGTAGCTATGATCGACAAAAACGAGCCGTATATCGTCGCGCTTAATTTTGGCTTTGAAACTAACGGCGAGCGTTTAACGCTCTATTTTCACGGCGCTAGCGAAGGGCGCAAAATAGCGGTTTTGTCGGAAAATCCGCGAGTTTGTTTTGAAGCCGATCGCCTCTACGCTGTCGCGACGGATAAAAAAGAGGTATGCAAATCTTCTTGCGTATATGAAAGCGTCGTCGGTTGGGGCGGCGGCGAACTTGTCAGGGAGAACGAAGAGAAGCAAACGGCTATCGGCGCGTTGATTCGGCGCTATGGTTTTGAAGGAACGCCAAGCTATGATCCCGCGGTGTTTTCGCGCGTTTTGGCGTGGAAAATCAAGGTTGATACGTTGAGCGCCAAACGGCGTTTTACATAAGAAAAGCGATGGGAAAGAAAAATAAAAAAGCGCATTTTATCGGCATAGGCGGCATAGGCATTTCGGCGCTTGCGCGGCTTACAAAACACGAGGGGCATATCGTAAGCGGATCGGATATAACGCGCACGCCCCTAATCGACAAATTGCGCAAAGAGGGTATAAAGATCAATATCCCGCATAGCGCGAAGGCGATAAGCGATCAAGATTTGGTGATCCATTCGGCGATCATCAAAGAGGATAACGAAGAGATAGTCGAAGCGAAGAGGCGCGGTATTCCCGTCTTATGCCGCAAAGAGGCGCTCAAAAGCGTGTTGGCGGACAAAGAGGTGTTTTCCGTCGCGGGCGCGCATGGCAAAAGCACGACGAGCGCGATTTTATCGACCATATTAGAATCCTCCGCGTTAATCGGCGCCGAAAGTAAAAACTTTGGTTCCAACGCGCGTTTCGCGGAAGGCAAAACGCTGGTTTTTGAAGCGGACGAATCGGACGCGAGCTTTCTTTGCTCCAACCCTAACGTGGCGATTGTAACCAACGCCGAACCAGAGCATATGGAGTATTACGACTACGATCTAGACAAGTTCTACGGCGCCTATACGGAGTTTTTATCGCTTGCGAAAATTCGCGTGATCAACGCCGAAGATAAGTTTTTATCGACCTATAAAGACGAGGCGATTCGCCTGTTTCCAAGCGAAGATATAAAAAATATGCGTTTTCTGTTGAAAAACGGCGAGCCGTTTACCGCTTTTGAACTAAAGAGTTTTGGCGAGTTTTTTGTGTGGGGTTTTGGCGAGCATATCGCGATAGACGCTAGTTTGTCGATCTTGGCGGCAAATTTGCGCCTGCCGATCGATACGATTCGCGAAAGGCTATGCGGCTATCGCGGGATCAAAAAGCGTTTCGACGTGGTGCGGCGCACGGATAAACTCGTGGTGATCGACGATTACGGACACCACCCTACCGAAATAGAGGCGACGTTGCAATCGGCTCATCGGTATAAAGAGCTATTAGGATTAAAGAGCGTTACGGCGATTTGGCAACCGCATAAGTATTCGCGCACGCTGCACAACCTCGATCATTTTGTGCGTTGCTTCGACGGCGTAGATCGATTGATTATCCTGCCCGTGTGGGCGGCGAGCGAAGAGCCGATCGAGCTTGATCTGCCCGAACGATTCAAACGCTATAGCCCGCAATTCGCGCCTGATTTCGCGAGCGTAAAAAGCATGATAGACGAGGGCGTTTTAATCGGCTTTGGCGCTGGCAACCTTACCTATCAGCTTCGCGCAAACCGCTAACGCCGCCGAAAGGCGACTAAGTTAGCAAAAGATTACGCGAAAGCGGCAAATAGTGCGCGCTAAACGCACAGAATATAATTATTTTAACGCTTAGAGGACGCGCTTAGTTGTGTTTTCGAGCGCCGCCAAGCTAGAAAAACGCGGATAACCAACGCGTTATCGCTTGAAAACTAAAAGAAGCGCTTTGGCGATCTTTTTAAGGGTTGGCGATATACAATCCCCAAAACAAAATAAAGGTTAAGCGATGCAAACTAAGAGCGCGATTATTTTAGGGGTTTCGTTCGTGATCGGTTTAAGCATAGAGGCGGCGATATCAAAGTGGGACGTCTATGACTACTCGAACGTTCACGTCTCTGTCGCTGCCGACAAGCGCGTAACGTTAAAAGAGGGCGAAGAGGTCAGCCCGGGAGTACTAAGCGAAATGTTTGAGCGCGCGCGCGAACAAGCCGAAGCGATAGCTCGCGCTTCAGGCAAAAAATTGGGCGCTCCAGCAGACGTATATTCCAACGTTAATGGCTCCTATCAGTATTCAGAGGAGCCGCAAGAAGACGGCAAAAGAGAGGTGACGATCAACCTTTCCGCAACCTTTGATATGAAATAGCTTTTTCACGCGCGCTGGCGCGATTTCAAAGTCAAGCGTCTCGTTTGTTTGGCGAGCGTCGGCGCGTTTAACGGCGTTAACGTTCGCGTAAGGACGCAAAAAGAAAGCGATGTTTGACACGCATAAAGCTACTTCAACGCCAACAAACCCATACCGCAAACAGCTTCTAATTCCTACGCCCTCTTTCGTCATTCCCGCGCCCCCCTCTCGTCATTTCCGCCCTTCCGTCATTCCCGCGTAAGCGGGAATCCATTTCCAGATATTTCGCAAAAACAACAAACAATCGCATTACATTATTTCTATGGATTCCCGCCTTCCTCCGCGATTACGAAGCGCCCGCGCTTCTATCGCTCCGCGCGG